>JBKJOD010000321.1:0-17316 GCA_046593245.1 Phycisphaerales bacterium | reverse complement strand
CCGCGAGATTCTCGCCATCAACCCCGGCGTTCCAGTTGATCGAACAATCTGGACATACGTCGGCTACAAGGGCGGCTCCGAGCCCGGCGTGCTCTCGCTCACCTGGCTGCTGGAACGAAAAGATGGCCGCAAATACGCCCTCTCCATGACTTTCAACGATACCAAGAAGCCCATCGACGAATCCCTCGCGCTCGCGCTGGCGCAGCGGGCGATTGAGTATCTGGGCACGTTTGATCCTCGGTAGTGGCATCGGCTTTCTAGCCGATGTGCCTTGGGTGGCACGGCTCTCCGAGCCGTGTTCGAGCCGCCGCGGCTCGAATGCCTTGGTGTGCACCAACAGTTTGGAATGACGGACGGTGATTTCGGGCAAAGCATCCGAAGCACGGGCTGGAAAGCCCGTGCCACACCAAGAACATGGGCTGGAAAGCCCATGCCACGAAAAACTCCAGCGTTGCACCACCCGCGTCCGATCTTCCCTCCCCGGGAACTCACGCGCATGCACTCCGCCACCGCCATCAATCCGTCTCCCACGCCGCTCTTCGCGGGCGTCAGCGTCCGCCGCGCGGTACCGCTTTTCCACATCGACGCGGGCTGGCTCTTCATCATCGCGGGCCTGGGCATTCTCGCGGCCACCGTGCTCATTCCCGCGCAGCACGATCTTGATCTTGCAACATGGCAGCGCGATCGTGCCGCCGCGATCGAGAAGCACCGGCTCAAACGCTTGGAGCAGTACGGCCAGTATCTGCGCGCCGTGCAGGGCGGCGATGAGTCCACCGTGCTCTCCCTCGCCGCGATCGGGCTGAACAAAAGCCCGCAGGATCGCGTTCCCCTCAACCCGCGCCCCGATCCTTCGAATCTGAGCGCATCGGTGTTCCCGCATCTCGAGCCCGCGCCGGTGGAGCTGCCCGCCAAGCCGATCGTTTCCGAGCGATCCTCAATCCTGGCCCGCTGGACGATCGACGAGCACACCCGGCTGTGGGTGCTCGCCGCGGGCGTGCTCTCCATCCTCGTCGGCCTGCTGCCGGCCAGCACACGCGAACCGCTGAACTAAGTGGCATGGGCTTACAGCCCATGTTCTGAGTGGCATGGGCTTTCCAGCCCATGTTCGAGCCGCCGCGGCTCGAATGCCTTTGTGTTTGCTGACAGTTTGGAATGACGAGCGGTTATTTCGGGCGAAGCGCCCGAAGCATGGGATAGAAAGCCCATGCCACCAACCCCATAACGCGCGGCGCACTCCCCACATCCCGCACACCCACCGCCACCACCACCACACTTCGCGGCCACCGCTGGCCCTTCGCCGCGCACGGAGCATCCTTCACCTCCCGTGACACCGCAATTTTCCATCCCGCTGCAACCCACACGCCATGGCCGGATACAACTTGGCGTCGGACATTCGCCGTGCGAATCTCCAACACAACGCGGCGGCCGCCGCGAGCTTTCGGAAACGGATTTCCCCCGCTTTCGACCCTCTCCGGCCCGTCTCGCTCCAGCTCGCTTCTGATCATCAACTCCCCGGCACTGGCCCGGGAGCCGCTGTATCGCCACCCTCGCACTTGGCCCAAACCTCCGCCGCACCCTTTGCCCTCCCACACGTACAACCCAAGGCCCGCACGGGCACCCTCAATCCCTGATACCCACCTTTCACCCGAACATTCACGCCGTTCCCACCCCGGACCCCGATACGATTCCCAGTTATGACGACCGTACCTTCCAACGCCTTTTTCTACATGGCCGTCCGCCCCGGTGGCGGCCGCAAGTTCGGCGTGCGCCAGGCCAAGACAATGCCCGCGCTGGCCCAGTCACTTCGCACCGACAACCAGCTCCTGGTCAAGTCCTGGCGCGTCCCCGCGTGGTTCGCCCCGGACCAGAAACTCTCTCTGAAGGATCAGGGCGCACTGAACGATCAGCTCGCCCAGCTGCTCTCCCGCGGCGTGCCGCTGGTCGAAGCGCTGGATGTCGTGACGCAGACCGTCCGCGCCGCAACCAAGCCGCGGATGGTGCGACTGCGCGATCTGGTGCAGTCCGGCACCTCCTTCGCTGATGCCTGCAAGATCGTCGGCGGCTTTGATTCGGTGACCATCGCCGTGTATCGCGCGGCGGAGCGCACCGGCGACCTCTCCGGCGCGGCCAAGGAACTCTCCGTCACCATGCGCCGCCGCATCGCCATCGCGGGCAAAGCCGCCACGCTCATGATCTATCCCGCGATCGTCATGAGCATCTCGCTCATCGTCGCCACGCTCATGATGCTGGTCATCGTCCCCATGATGGGCGAGGGGCTGATGAAGAGCGACATCCCGCTTCCCACCTTTTCCAAGATCATCATCGGCGCTGGCATGTGGATGCGCGAGAACGTCATGTGGCTGGGCATCATCTTCGGCATCTTCCTGATCCTGGTCATCATCGGTCGCGCCGCGGTTCTCAATCTCGCGCAAACCTCCATGCGCAAACTGCCCATCATGCGCGATGTGGTCATCGCACAGGAGTCCGCCCGCTTCTTCTCCGTCATGGGCGCCATGACCCGCAGCGGCGTGCCCATCGCCGATGCGCTGGGCGTCGCCAATCAGGCGCTCAGCCATCCGGTCATGCGCACCCAGCTCGAGCGGCTCCGCACCCGCCTCATCGAGGGCGGCTTGATGCGCACCCTCATCGAAGAGGTCGTCTCGCTTCCGGTCGCCACCCGCCGCTTGCTCATCGCCGCGGAGCGTTCGGGCGATCTGGAAAACGCCTTCCACACCCTCGCCGGTGATATGTCCGACGAGGTCGAGCGTTCCAGCGCCCGGCTGCTGGCCGTGCTCGAACCGGCCCTCATCGTCTTCATGTTCACCATCATCGGCACCCTGCTCATCGCGCTCATGCTGCCGATGATCACACTCACCAGCAAGATCCAACTCTGATTCATTCTGATCTCACACGCTTCCGGGGAATACGCACCATGAATATCCGACTCGTACCCTCCATGTCCCGCGTCACTCGCAACTCCGTTCGCGGCTTCACGCTCCTTGAGATGATGCTCGTGGTCGTCATCATGGGCGTGCTCATCGGTGTCGCCTCCGTCAGCATCCTGGGACGTGGCAAGGCCGCCAAAATCGCCGCCAGCCGCGCCACCATGGCAACGGCCGCGAGCATGATCAAAAACTACAACCTCGAGCAGGGCACCTATCCCGCCACGCTGGACAACCTGGTTCCCAAGTACATGGAGAAGGTCCCGCTGGACGCCTGGAAGCGCCCGCTTGTGTACATCGCCGGCAACTCCGGCGTTGGTGCCGGAGCCCACCCCTTCCAGCTCTACTCCACCGGCGAGTCCGGCGAGACCTCCGGTGGTGAGGTCATCGACTATTGGGAAGAGGACCAGCCCAACACCCCGCGCTAAGCCAACCGCCTCACCGTTTCATGCTCCCTTCTCGTGCCCGCCAGATTGCACCCATGACACCCCGGCCCCGCACATCCCGATCTCGAACGTCTCGCCCAGTGGCGGGCGCGCGTTCGGCCATGACGCTGCTGGAAGTCATACTCGCCGTCCTGCTCCTCTCTCTCACCGTCGCCGCCGTCACCGGCGCGATCTCCGCCATCGTGGGCATGGAGACCGAGGGTCGCAAGCGGCTGGAGGGCTACGAGGTCTGCAACCGCATCATGCTGCAGTTTCTTGATGACGAGCAGGGCCTGCCCAGCAAGGCGCTCCCCATCACCTACGGTGAACACAAGTATTTCTGGGACCTGGACAAAACCGGTGCCCGCATGGTCATCAACAAAAAGCAGGAATCCAGCGGCGCCAACCTGCAGGCCCTCGACCGCTTCATGCTCATCGGCGTCACCGTCTACGACGCGAGCGAGAACGGCAACTACGACACCCGCGGCGAACCCCTCGCCTTCCTCTCGCGCGTCATTGATCCCGCCGCGCCGCGCAACCCCGACTCCATCGATACCTACTCGGACAATCCCGACAAGATCAAGCAACTGCTTGACAGCGTGCTGGGCACCGGCAAAGCCAACACCAGTACGTCCAAACTCTCGGGGAGGCAGCTCAAATGAATCCTCGCATCCTCCACCATTCCAATCGCTCACGCCCCGGCTTCACGCTCATGGAAGTCATGCTCGCCGCCATCCTCGGCGCCATGGTCGTCGGGGCCTCCCTCGCGCTCTTCTCCATGATGGATCGCGCCCGCAAGCTCCAGAATGATCGTCTGGAAACCAACACCGAGCTCGCCTTCGCGCACAAAGTGCTCCAGCAGGCCTTCCGCACACTCCTGATGGAAAACTCCCCGGAGCCCAAGGACGATGACCTGAAGAACAAGATCAAGCAGGACATCGAGGACGCCGCCGATGGCAAGACCACCGAGCGTCGCGACGACACCGAGATCCAGCGGTTCGCCCTCCAACCCGACCTCTCCAAACGCACCTACGACGGCTCGCTCCTGCAAACCATCGACCTCACCCTTACCACGCCCCCCGTCCACGCCGTCTCCCGCTCCCTCACTGCCGAGGAAGAGGAAAACGCGCAGCTCCGCCAGCTCGCCCTCGCCCGCAGCCGCGATACCAACGTCTGGTCCGATCGCTCCTCATCCTCGCGGCTGGGCTCCTCCTCCTCCCGGCTCTCCGGTTCCACCAAGTCCGCCGGCGGCAAATCCTCCGCCGACGGCTCCTCCACCAGCCGCGAGCGCAACCCCAGCGCAACCTCCGCACGCGCCGATCGCCTGCGCAGCGGCGCCGCCGGCCTCGGCGGCTCCGCCGATGATCGCGTCGCCTCGCTCGCCAGCCAGGAAATCGAACCTCCGCGCGCCCCCGGTGTGCGAGGTGTCTTCGAGTTCCGTCAGGAAGATGATCCCAAAGTCATCGCCCGTCTCGCCTCTTCCGGCCTGCAAAATGCCAATGCCTGGTCGCTCTGGTGGAAGCAGATTCCCCCCGATGATGATCTGGACCTCCCCGCCGCCCCCTCCACCGACACCGCCGGTGAGGGTGCCAACGCCGCCAAGGAGCGCGCCGAGCGGCTCCGCCTCATCGCTCTCGCCCGCGCCAGCCGCACCGACACGCCCGAGGTCAAGCTCCTCTCCGGCATCGGCAGCGCGCAGTGGCAGGTCTATCGCCGCCGCAAAATGGTGACCAGAATGGCCGCGACCCACGCCAAGGAACTCCCCGCGTATGTCAACCTCAAGTTCGACACCATCGACGGCCGCCACCAGGACTGGCTCTTCGAGGTCAACTGGTCCTATGGCCAGGAACCCGGCACCGTGCTGGCCGTGAACGATCCGCTCGGCGCTCCCTTTGATCCATCCAACCCCGACGGCGGCGGCGATAGCAGCGTCGCCGCTGCGGTTCAGGCCGCGCTCGAGGCCGCCAACGGCGGCGGCCGCGGCGGCTCTGGTTCCACTCCCACCGGCGGCAGCACCGGCTCCATCGCGGGCGTCGGCTCCACCGGCGGCACCCGCGGCGGGTCCGGTTCCGGCGGCTCCGGCTCCACCGGCACCGTCGCCGGAACCGGCGGCGGCACTCGTGGTGGCACCGCCACCGGCCCCGTCACCGGCGGCAACGGTCGCCCCATCGTCATCACACTCCCGGATGGCAGCACCATCACCATTCCCGCCAACGCCCAGCCCGGGCGCTGAGTCTCCTCTCCGCTTCGCACTCGCATGAACCCCTCCCGCATCCATCTTCTCCGCACACGCCTGGCCCGCGCCAGGCGCGCCTTCGCGCTCCCGCTGGTGGTGCTGCTGCTGCTGGTGGGCGGGCTGACAGTCGGCCTGCTGCTGGAACGCCACGGCGTCTCCTATCGCGCCATCGTCCGCAACGTGGACGACTACAAAAACCACCACCGCGCCGCCGGCATCAAAGAGTGCATCCTCCGCTGGCTGGATACCGCCCACGGCCGCGTCGATCAATCCCTCGATACCGACGGGCTTGCCTTCACCATGGATGTCTCCGGCGAAGGCCACATTGATGTCTTCCTCTTTGACGCCCAGGGCTCCACCCTCTCGGATCCCGCGGCCCTCTCCGGCCGCCGCCGCGAGATCGTCGAAGACATCAAGTTCCTCATCGAGTCCGTCCCCGCCGAGCAGCGCCCCGCCGGCCTCTTCCGCCCCGTGGGCCCGCCGGAAATCTGCCTGAACACCGCTCCCGACCTGCTCATCAGGGCCCTCTGCCTGGCCATCATCGGCGAGCCGGAAAAAGCCAATCAGGCCGCCATCGCCATCTTCGACAAACGCAGCACCCTCGGTCTGGGTGCCGAATCCGACCTCGGACGAAACACTTCCGGCGGGGCCGGCGCGAACAAGTCCACGGGGCTGAGCGCAGCAACCGGCGCGGCCGGTGCCGCAGGTGCCCCAAGTGCCCCGCCCATGGGTGCCAACATCGCCGATGCCCTCCGCGATATCTCGATCACCGAGCGGCAACGCAAAGAGATCGCCTCCATGCTCGTCGTGCACCCCTCTCTCTATGAGTGCATCGTCGAAACACGCAACTCATCAAACGTCCTCCTCAACAAGTCCAGCGGGCTCTACAAGCTGGACGAATCTCGTTCGGACACCTTCAAGCAGGGCGGCTTCCTCACCTGGGATGCTCTCCCTCTCGAAGACACCCTGCCCGCCCCCACCCGCCGCTGACTCTCTGGCCCCGGGGTGATACCCGCCTCGTTTCGTGATAGGATGTCCACCCCTATCCGTGCGCGGCATCCATCAGGATTTCGCATCTGGTTCGGAGAACCGCCATGCAGACGCACCGTCAAATCGCCAAACGCAAAACAGTCATCTGGCAGATCGCCGCCGTCGCCATCCTCGGCGCCGCCGGTGCGGCCGTCGCGCTCCCGGGAGTTTCTGAGTTCTTTGCTCCCCCGGCAGACAAAGGGATCAAGCCGCCCCCACCGCCCGCCGTCGCCTCGCGCCCCAGCTATGACTGGATCTCAATGGCGAAGGTGCAGAACGGTCTGAACTCTGTCGGCAATCCGGTCGCGCCGCCGCCGCCACCTCAGCAGATCGTCGACAAACCAGCCGACGACCACACCACGACTGAGGTTCTAGTTGCCTCCACCGATTGGGCCTACATCGGCTCCATCATCACCCCCCGCAATCGCCACGCGCTGGTGAAAGTGGACGGCCAGCAGCAGATCTACTCCGTCGGTGCCAAAAACAACGACACCACTCTGGTCGCCATCGAGCCCGATCACATCGATGTCGATATCGGCGGTGTTCGCAAGACCATCGAGCTCGCGCAGCGCCAGTTTCTCACGCCAAACGAGGCCCCCAAGCACCCCGTCGCCTTCCGCACCCCGCCCAACATGGCGCAGCCCGGCGGCCCCGGCGTGGCGACGATGATGCCCTCCATGGCCCGCCCCAACATGCCCATCCCGAATCTCGCCGCTGGCACGCTGGAGCAGGCCCGGGCCGCGCAGATGGCCGCCGCCGAGGCCGCGCGGCGCGCCCAGGCCCCGGTCGAGCAGCCCGACATCATCCCGCTGGAAAAACTCAACGCCGAAGACGTGCAGCAATACGCCAAGTCGCTCAACGATCCGGGCCTGGAGCCCGACGCCCGATCCAAGTACCTCTCCCTCCTGGGCATTGTTCCCGGCACCCCATATGACCAGGCCATGGTTCGCGCCAAGCAGGCCGGAATCGACCTCGGCAGCGACGCCGGCAAGCAGATCATCAACACGATCGAAGGCCTAGCCAAGCGGGGAAACAAGTAACCATGAGCGGCGGGGTTGTCTGCTACATCGAACGAACGCCCGGCGGCGGCGGCATCCGTCGGCTCCGGCTCATCGCCGCAGGGCTCGCCCGCCAGTGGACCGCCCCCGAGCCCAGCGCCGTCTCCAGCATCGACGCGGGCGCGGGCTCCGGAGTCAGCGCGGCCCGCGCCGGCGCCACCTGGATCGCCGAAACCCTGCAGGCCGTCGGCCTCAAACGCCTCGCCGCCGTTTGCGTCGATGCCGAGGGCTCCGTCTGCGCCTGGCTCTCCGCCCCCAGCGCGGATTCCGCCGTCGTCCGCGACACCATCGTCCAGGCAGGCAGCGAAGGTGATTCCTCCACCGGCATCGGCGCGGCCCGCATCCTCTCCGGCGCGGACACCGCTTCCGGCGGCGGTCCCGGTTTCCTGGATGCCACCAGCGTGCAGGCCCTCGCCACGCTCGACCCCGAAGAGCCCGCACGCAGCTCTCTTTCCTTCCGCCGCAAGCAGCCCGTCACCATGGTCCGCAAGCAGCGCTTCGCGGTCATCTCCGTGCAGGATGCCATCGTCCGCGTGCTGCTTGATGAACTGGATGCCCGCTCCATCGAGGTCGAGCGCGTCCTCAGCATCTGGCACGCCATGGCCTCCGGCTGGGACGGCGCGCAGCCCGCTTCCATCTCCGATCGGCTCGTCTCCGCCTCTTCCAGCGGCGGCGCAGTGATCCTTGTTGAGCCCAGCGGCCGCCTCATCTGGGCATGGACCCGCGCCGGCGAACTGGTCGCGGGCGGTGCCATGCGCCTGGCCGCACACTCCAAGCAGAACCGCTCCGCAGACGCCACCGCCGCCGCCTCCCCGCGCGATGCCGCCCTCGCGCCGCTGGATACCACCAGTGCATCCGTGTTCTCTCCGCCCGAAGACGATCGCCCCTCCGTCTCCCTCGAGTTTGCCGGCGCAGAGGCCGGACGCCTCTCCCTGGATTGGCTCTCCTGGAGCGCCCAGCTTGGCCACTGCCCGCAGCGCGTCGTCTGCCTCAGCGCGCCGTCGGTCTGCGACTCGTCTCCCGATCGCCCGATGGGGCCCGAAGCGCTCTTTGCGCATCTGGCCGCACGCTGGCCCGGCGCAACCATCGACGGTGCCGTTCACGACGACCCGATCGGAGCCACCATCGGCCGCCTCGCCGGGCTTGGTCCGGAGACTCCGCGGCTCTCAACCGATGAGCTTTCCGCCAGCGCGGCCCTCCCGTTCCACGCCCGCCCGCGCGAGGCGCTGATCGATCTCTCCCGCCGCCCCGGCCGCGCCGACCGCCGCCTGCACCAGTGGATCGGCGTCGCCCTCATCGCCGCCGCCGCGCTCGTGGCCGTGTTCGGCTACAAGATCAAGTCCTCCATCAACGCCGCCGAGGCCCAGTTGAAGGCCGCCCGCGACGCCCGCATCGCCGCGCTCAAGGACGCCGAGAAATACTCCGAAAACGTCACCAAGTCCCTGAAGCCCGAGGGCCAGCTCGAGGGCGCGCTGGCGCGCGTGCGCGATCAGGCCAAGTACCTCAAAGTCCCGCGCCCCGTGATCGAAGAAGCCGCCAACGTCTTCGCCGCGCTGGCGGATGTCAACGCCAACGCGCCCGCTCCGGTCGCGACCGCAACCCCCACGCCCGCCACTCCCGGCGCGCCCCCGCCACCGGCAGCGCCCGGTCGCACCCAGCTCACCGAGATGGAGTTCTCCGCCGTCGCCGCCACCGCCAAGCTCAGTGTGCCCGATGCCGCCACCGGCCCCAACGTCCTCGCCACGCTTACCAACACGCGCTACGTGCTGACCTGGCAGGGCAACACGGTCGGCTCCGGTGGCGTTGCCGGCGGCAATCGCATCTACGTTCTGCAGGCCATCTGGCCCGACAATCTCACGCCCGCGCCGCGCAAACCCGCCGCCTCCAGTGTCCCCGCCGGTACACCCGCAGCCGCACCCGCAGCAACCCCCGCGCCCGCGGATACCAAGCCCCAACCCGCAACCCCCGAAGAAAACAAGCCCGAAGTTCCCAAGTCATGATCGACTCACCCGCTCCCATGTCCGCCACCGCCGCCAGCGACGCTCGCCTCGAGCTCGCCGTGGCCGCCGCCGCCAGCGAGCGCGCTAACAAGCCGCGCTGGATCATCATCCTCGGTTCCGCCCTGCTCATCATCGCGCTCATCTACTGCTTCATCACCTACAACTCCCGCGCCGCCGTCATCTCCAAGGTCGAGTTTGAGCGCAAGGCCACCGCCAAGATCACCGGCCTGAAAAACCTCCTCGACGAAGAAAACGAAAAACTCGCCGCCCGCGGCACCGCCCCCAACCCGCGCATGGGCCAGCTCATCGAGCAGCTCGCCTCCGCCATGAACGTCGTCCTCGCCGGCCCCGTCGGCGATTCCGCCAGCGCCGCCATGACACAGCTCGGCCTGCAACAGCACACCTACACCGCCCGCTGCAACAATCAGGATGCCGGCGACGTCTTCAAATGGCTCATGGCCAGCATGACCGCCAGCGAAATGCCCGGCTTGGAAATCACCCGCCTTGCCTTCCGCCCCGGCGGCCCCACCGCCGCCAACACGCCCGGCTGGAACGTTGACATCACCTTCAGCCGCTGGGAGAAGATCAAGTGACCATCCGTCCGACCCACGCCCTCTGTCTGGCCACCCTCGCGGGCCTCGCGCTGCTCCCCATCGCTGGCTGCAACGCGTCGCGTGCACCGCTCACCGCGCCCGAAACCCCGCAGCAGATCTCGGCGCAGATCGACAAGGCCGCCTCCCTCGTCCGCGATGCCCAGCGCCTGGAAAACATCGGCAGCGATCGCGCCGCCGCCGACAAATACCGCGAAGCCATCGGCGTCTATCGCGAGTTGCCCGTGGCTTGGAACAACCTCGGCCGCCTGATGATGAGGGACTCCAACAACCTCGCCGCCGCCGAGGCCTTCAAGACCGCCGCCGAGCTCTCCCCCACCGATCCGCGTCCGGTGCACAATCTCGGCACGCTCTGGGAATCCCTCGGCTACATGGACGACGCCGCCCGCTGGTACGGCGAGGCCCTCTCGCGCGATGAAAGCTACCTCCCCTCGCTGCGCCGCATCGCCATCGTCGAGGAGATCCGCAATAAGCCCGACTCCACCACGCTGGAGCGCATCCGCCGCGCCCTGCTCATCGAGCAGGACCCCTGGTGGAAGGACAAGTTCCGCCGCGACAAGCTCCGCTTCGAGGATCTCATCAACACCTCCAAGACCGACCCCATGTCCAAGGTCGACCCGATCTACCGCCCGGATCCCGCCGCGCCCCGCTCCGGAACCACCCCGCCGGTGCCCACGCCCACCCCACCGCCGCGCCCGCAGCCGATTCTCACCCCCTGATCGCCCGCGCGGTCCCGCAAGCGTCGCTTCCGCACGCAGTTTCAATGCCGTCATGCCATTCATGGTGTATGGTGAACGGTGGCCCTGAACGGGGCCGCTGTCCATTGAGCCGTTATACGGACTTTGTTCATTCTCCGCTCCATCGTCGATTCGCCCACCGTCTTGCCGATCCACACTCCGAGGTGTTCATGCCCCTTTCCCGAGCCACCGCCACGCTCCTCCTCGCCGGTTCCGTCCTCGGTCTGGCCGCCGCCGCACACGCCCAGGACTCCGTCTCCACATCCAACGGCCTTCCCGGTGATGCGCCCAGCGCGTACCAGGTCACCAGCGGCGACTCCCGCCAGGTCCTCCGCTACGTCGTCGATCTCACGCCCAAGCAATCCTCCTGGGCTGGGCTGTTCGCCATCGCGCCCGTCGTCAAGGCCAGCGCATCAAACGCGGGCGGATACTTCGACCAGCTTATGGGCGCGCAGTGCGCCTCCTCGCGCTTCGGCTCCGGCCTCTTCGCCTCCACCGGCCAGTACCTGCTCTGGACCAACGCTCCCGGCCAGGGCGTGAACGCTCCCGCCAACAGCGCGCCCAGCGTCTCCTTCTCCGGCGCGGGCCGCTACGGCCAGCGCTTCGGGCTTGGCTTCATGGAATACGGCGCGGGCGCCGACGGCGTCTTCGGCTCCGGCGATGACGAGAACACCCTCATCGGCTCGCTCGCGGACTTCCAGTTCCGCCGCCCCAATCGTCTCTACGTGCAGCGCACCGTCGCCGCCAACAACAAGACCACCACCGCCAGCTCCGGCTCCGCCTCCTTCGGCTTGGGCGCGATCGACGAGACCGGCAACCTGCACGCCTACGCCGACGGCTACGCGATGACCATCTCCACCCGCCTGCAAACCCGCGCCCTCGTCCGCTTCAAACTTGGCGCCCGCAATCCGCTCAACGCCAACCAGATCGCCGGCTCCGGCTCCACCGTCATCCCCGGCGACCCCGGCGCGGTTGACACCATCCGCACCGGCGTGGTCATGGACACCGTCCCCAACATCATCTCCGCGGCCGTCCCCGGCGGCGCAGGCCGCCCCGTCCTGCTCTCCTCGGACCTGCTCAACAACTACGTGTACGAATCCGCCGCGAACACCTCCTCCGTCACCACCGCATATCTGAACGCCTCCGCCACCTCCCCGCGCGGCTCCATCTGCTTCATCCCGCAGATCTTCGCTCCTCTCGCCGCGCCCTCACCCATCGGCACCGCCGCCACCCTCGCGCGCACCGACACCAACACCAAGACCCGCGCCGTGCAGGTCTTCGGCGTCTCCTCCAGCGGCGCGATCGGCACCTCCACCACGCTCACGCTCCCCACCACCGCCCCCGCCATCACCGACGCCGATGATGCCTTCTCCCCCGGCGCCTCCTTCTCCCCCATCACCGATCACGAGTTCACCCACTACGCCGGCCAATCCTCCTTCCGCGGCGGCTCCAGCCAGGTCGCCATGATCCGCCTCTCCTCCGGCGAACTCCTCGTCGCCGCCACCGTCGCTGAAACCGGCGGCGGTTCCACCATCCCGCAATCCGAAAACAACTACATCGCCGTCGCCCGCGTTCCCGCCGTCGGCGGCACGCCCGCATGGGCCATCGCCGCGCACACCGGCGCATCCGGCTTCGCCGGTTCCGGCGCAGGCCTCGCCAGCAAAGCCATCTACGGCCGCGCCACCCCAACCTCCGCCCTCGCCCCCATCGGCCGCCTCGCCAAATACACCGAGGTCTACGGCACCTCCGCCACCGGCCCGAGCATCTCCGCCCCCGCCTTCGACCTCCGCGGCAACATCTACTTCATGGCCACCATCGGCCTGACTGGCACCAGCGGCAACACCTTCACCACCGGCCTGCTCCGCGCCAATCTCAACACCTCCACGAATGCCTATCAGCTCGAACTCATCACCTCCGTCGGCGACATCATGCCCGGCGTGAACTCCGGCAAGAACTATCAGATCCAGTACCTCGGCGTCGCCGATGCCGACAGCATCGACTCCGGCTCCATCTTCTCCTCCAGCACCGTACAGGATGCCATCGGCGGCGCGAGCGCCGCTACCGCTCCATACGGCAGCCCCGTCTCCCTCGGCGCCATCGTCTTCCGCGCCAAGATCGTCTACGACATCAACGCCGACACCCTCTTCGCCGACCCCAGCGGCGCGGGCTCCGGCTCCAACAGCCCGGACCAGGCGTACAACGTGCAGATGGTCCTCATGCCCCGCATCCCCGTCGGCGACTTCAACCGCGACCAAGTGATCGCTGTCCAAGACATCTTCGACTTCCTCGCCGCCTGGTTCAGCGGCGGCCCCGGCTCAGACTGGAACGGCGACGGCGCCACCACCGTCCAAGACATCTTCGACTTCCTCGCCGACTGGTTCGCCGGCGGCTGAAGTGGCATGGGCTTTCCAGCCCATGTCCTGGGGTGCCACCGATCGCCGCCCTGAGAGATCGGTGCCCCCCAATCCGTGCCACCGATCGCCGCTCTGGGAGATCGGTGTGCCTTGTCTTCGCGCAGCAATGGGGAAGCGTTCCAGTACACCCACATGCATGAGCGATGCGCCCTCCGCCGATTCCCGCCCGCACCGCTCCGCAACCCACAATCGCCCGTCCACTCTCCGCCGGTGGACGGCGCGGCCGAAAAGGCAAGAGCAGAATCCAACCGACCTGCCATGCGATCGCCCCCCGGCGATCCACGATCCTGGGCGATGTGGCTGGGGTACAAGTAGACGATTGCCCTGCGGCAAACATCAACCGAGACGCACTGGCCTCTCAAAACCACGGCCGGAGGCACGGAACGGGAACACGCGTGCGGTTAGTGCCACCCACCTAACCGCCGACTTTAAGCCCATCGACGGCGGCAAAACCGCCGTGTATACGGTCGGCTGGGACGGCCCCGCCGGCATGCGAGGCTCGTCTAGCGAGTCCTGCACGGCGACTGCTGGCGACATAAAAATAGCCCTAGAAAGAGCGGATAAACACCATTTTCCACAGAGTGATCAGAGGCGATCAGTTCAGGTGCGTCGCATATACCAATCCACAGTTCTGGCAGTAGACGATCTGAAAGTACGCACCACATCCTCGTTCACAGCCGGGTGCCCAAAACTCCCCGAGCCGCCATTCAGGTTCATCCACATGCCCGGCCTCGCCTTTCGCTCCCGGACCCTTGCTCTGCCCAAACCACACTTTGCCCTCGGGCGTTGCAGCCGGGTCCCACTTGCAGCAGGGGCACTTATCGTCGATGATTTTTCCCCCCTCGTCGTAGTTGCCGTAGTGGATGGCCGCAAGGACTTCTAGTTTCTTCATCGCCGATCCTCCGATTTCAACGGGGCCGGTCGCTCTCGGGCAGCGCGACCCGAAACGCAGGGACACCTCGCCGAAAACCTCAAACACCCGTATGATATCCGCATGCGTAACGGGCTGCACCAGAACGGCCACGATTTGGACGCTGGCAAGCCGTTTCCGGTGCTGAGCATCGGCTACGGCGGAGCACGGTCGTCCGATGAATTCGTAGGCCTCCTTCAGCGGTATGCCGTTCGTTACCTCGTGGACATTCGGACGAAGCCCTACTCGAAGTTCCGGCCCGAGTTTTCCAAAGAGGCTCTAGAAGCCATCGCTCGGCGCGCAGGTTTGGTGTACGTCTTCATGGGCGACACACTCGGCGGGCTGCCGAGTGACCCTTCCTGCTACACCGAGGGAAAAGTCGACTACACAAAGGTCCGCGAGCGAGACTGGTTCAATCGCGGCATTGATCGCCTGCAAGCCGGTTGGAAGGCCGGACACCGATTGGCCGTGATGTGCGCAGAACTCGAGCCGGATCGGTGTCACCGGAGCAAGCTCGTCGGCGAAGCACTCATCGCCCGTGGTGTTCTCATCGGCCACATCGACGAAGACGGGGATGTCATCACGCAGCAAGCCGTTCTGGACCGTCTAACGGGGGGCCAAGCAGCACTTTTCGATACGGGTCTGACCAGTCGCAAGACCTACCGACCACAAAACGGTGCCGAGGAGGAGGTCGCTTGATCGAACGGGTGCTCACGATTGGCGCATACGGATTCAACGAACGCACCTTTATCGACGCGCTGAAGGCGGCGGGAGCGGATTTGTTCATCGACATTCGAGCCCGGCGCGGAATGCGGGGCTCGGCGTATGCCTTCGCTAACGCCACGCGACTCCAAGCGTCGCTTGAAGCCGCGGGCATCAGGTACACACACGCCAAGGAACTAGCCCCCAACGAAGAAGTACGAGATGCGCAGCGGAACGCGGATGCGACAGCCGGGATTGCAAAGCGCGAAAGAGTCCGGCTCGGAGATGCATTCGTTGCGGCGTATGAGCATCAGTGCCTCTCGTCATTCAACCCCGCGTCCTTCGCCGAGCGATACGTCAACGAAGCGAAGCGCCCCGTGCTGTTTTGCGTCGAACGCGAGCCCGAGGCATGCCACCGATCGCTGGTTGCTCCGCGGCTCGCTGCTGCATTCTCGGTACCTGTGCAGAATCTGCGTCCATGATCTGAGCTACCTCACTGCCCTCCTCCGGACTTGCTATGCCCCATCCTTCACCAAAGCCTCAGCGAGTAGTGATCGTCGGCAAGACGCACATGGGGGGCGGAGTTTGTGTGGGTGGAATGGTCGAGCAGAGCGGCCAGTCCATTCGGCTCCTGCCTGTTGGCGGATACTGCCATCCGCCGAATACTCCATTTGAGGTTGGCGAAGTGTGGGAAATGGTCCTGAGTGCAAGGACTGGGCTTACTCCGCCACACTCCGAGGATCATGACGAATGGAACGCGAAGCGTGTTGGGAAGATTGTCGATCTGAATGCTTGGATTCGAGGCAAGCGCAAGCCGGCCATTGGAGAGCCCTCGACGTTATTTGGCGGACATTTGCAGCTCACGAATAAGGGCAAAGGGTTTCTGCGCCCAAATCCCCCAGTTCCAAACTGGAGCACGGATTTCTGGGAGTTGCCCCATGCGTTGATCCACTACAAAGACGGTGACGCCAATCGCTACCGATCGGAGAAGGGCGAGACCTTCGACGTGAAACACGTCGGACATCAGATCCCGATTCCCAAAATTCCTCGCGGCTCATTGGTTCGGGTGTCTCTCACGCGATGGTCCACAATGAAGGAAGCGCCAGAGCGAGGCGAAGAGTGCTGGCTTCAGCTTTCGGGCTGGTTCTAACGATCTGCTCGCGAATGATACTCGCATTCCGCGCGATCAGATGGCTTGGCTTCCGCTCCCGGCATTCTCACTCAATCTATATACACATCTCCCTCTTTCCCCGGGCGGGTCGCACCGATTGAAAGCCTTCGTACCACCGATCGCAGCTCGGGGCGATCAGTGTGCCTTGATCTCCGTGCGCCCAACACACCGATCTCACAAAGCCGCCACCACTCTCACGTCTGCCGAACTCCTCACTCACGCCTCGCCAAGGTGCCGCTCTAGCGACCCATCGACCCGAAATCTGCACCCTTTTCCGGGCAGTTTGTGCGGCTTTGCGCGCGCAAACCCGCACATCCAAAAACCCTAACCTCCAATTTTGTCAGATTTTTTCACCCAGTCCTGACAAGCACTTGCGCTCTTTTCCACATGAAACTGTGCGGGTTTGCGCGCGCAAATCTGCATCTCGGCCCCTCTGTGGAGGCCCGATTTTTCCGCGGCTTCATCGCACGCCTTGCCACGGGGGTTCCCATGTCGCCATACGCCGAAACACTCGCCCACGCCCGCTTCCAAGCCATCAGCCAGCTCATCACCGCGATGGAAGCCACCGACGATCCCGCCGAAACCCGCCGCTGCGCCCTCGCCATCTTCAGCGCGCCCGACCCCTGCGATCTCGATGATGAGATCGAGCTTTCCGATGACGACGATGCAAATGAAGCCGAAGATGATGGCGATGGCGATGGCGAATCGGATGATGATGGTGAAAGTGCCGACGACGACGATCGCGACGACACCACGCGCCAAACTCCCTTCACTCCCGCGCCACGATCCGCCGCGGCTCCACGCGCTCATCGCTCTCCTGCCGCGCCCGCATCGCCCACATATCAAGCAATAAACTCCGCGCCGCCGCAGCCCCTACCACTCGCCCGCGCTCCCATCGCGCCCGCCGACGCCGCATCCCCCGAGCAACTCGGTGCCCCACACGCGAGCGACCTCGCTCCGCCTCTCGCGCCCGCGATTGGCACAGCCGCCTCGCAGCTCATCGCTCGCGCCGGTCTTGTTGACCCACCACCACCCGACTCTCATCGCCCGCCAAACAGCGACTTGATCGCCGTCCACACAA
>JBKJOD010000283.1:0-13512 GCA_046593245.1 Phycisphaerales bacterium | reverse complement strand
GGCGCTGATGGCGCACTGACACCAGCACGCGAAGTGGCAGATCACATCGATCGGTACCGCAAGATGTGGCACCCGGTGCGTGTGAAGCACGCGGAGTGTGCCTCCGCGCCCGGCGGTGAGGGGATCGCGGTGGCCGCAACGGTGCGGCTAGGGACGCTGCGCCCCGATGAGGTGCTGGTGCAGGCGTATCACGGACCGGTGGATGCGAAGGGAGCGATCCAGCACGGCCGGGCCGCCGCGCTGATGCTGAAAGCGCCGGTGGCGGGCGGCGATGGAACGTTTGAGTATGCGGGCGTGGTGAAGCCGGTGAGCGGCGCGGCCATCGCGGGTAAGAGCCGCCACTATGGTCTGGTGGTGCGCGTGATGCCCGGGGACCCGCGGCTGGTGTCACCGTTTATTCCGGGGCTGATTGCCAGCAGTGCGCCTCTGATGGCGCGGGGGGAGATGGGGAGTTTGTGACCGAGAGGGCGCAAGACCGATAGAATGTGCATCAAGCGGAGCATCGCATGGTTGTGCCGAATCCACATTTTGCTGCCCTCATAGCCGAAAAGGCCGAGCACATTTACTGCGAGCGGCTCCAGAGCGTCCTGGAGCCATCACATTTGGGTGAGTTTGTGGTCATCAATGTGGATACTGGGGAATACGAACTGGATCCGGATGAGGCCGCGGCATCGGATCGGGCCGCGGCAAAGTACCCGCCGTCGTCGCTGTTCACAATACGAGTAGGGCATCGTGTGTCCCATCGGATTGGATACGCGGGACGAACCACCCGATGAATCATGAGGGAATTGTCAATGCGGATGGCAACGCGATGCTGACAGTCCGCGTTCGCGGTCTCCGCGGCAGCACACATGACATTGCGGCAACAGTGGACACGGGTTTCGGCGGCGCGATGGTGCTGGCGACTGAAGAAATTGAACGGCTTGGCCTTGAGTTCCGAGGCCTGACGTTCGTCGCTCTCGCCGATGGCACGGAGAGAACCGCAAAGAAGTTCACGGGTGAGGTCGAGTGGTTCGCCAAGTGGCGGAGGCACACCGTAGTCTCGCTGGAAGGATCGCCGCTGTTGGGGATGACTCTGTTACGCGGTCGCCGACTGGAGATTGATGTGGTCGAGGATGGCGTGGTGCGAGTGGGGGCGATCTCGACTCAGGTGTAGATTCCACAATGCCCGAACTTCGTATCGCATTTCTCGGTGATGTTGTCGGTGCCGCGGGTCGGCGGGCGATGGCGCACGCGTGGCCGAAGCTGCGCGATCTGCACAATGTGCATGCGCTGGTGGTGAACGGCGAGAACGCGCGGAACGGGTCGGGGTGCTCGCCGGACAACTACAAGGAACTGCGCCGGAGCGGGGCGGATGCGGTGACGCTGGGGGACCATGTTTTCAAGGATCGGGCGATTCTGGAGATGCTCGAGGATCCGCGCCAGCCGATCGCACGGCCTGCGAACCTGAGCAGCGGCGCACCGGGGAAGCGGATTATCGAAGTTGAACTGCCGGAGAAAGTCGCGGGATTCGGGGTGCCCGGCACGCCACCGAAGCTGTATGTGCTGACGGTCCTCGGGCGGCTGTACATGCCGCTGATGGCCAACAGCCCGTTCGAGTGCGTGGATCGCGAGATGGAACTGCTCGGGGCTGAGCACCCGGACGCGATGGTGCTGGTGGAGATTCACGCCGAGGCGACCAGCGAGAAGCAGGCGATGGCGTGGCACTGTCTGGAGAACTGGAGCGGGCGCGAGGGGAAGGATGGGCCCCGGGTGGTTGCGGTGGTGGGAACGCACACGCACTGTCAGACCAACGATGCGCGGCTGCTGGAGCACTCGGTGGCGGCGATCACGGACCTTGGCATGTGCGGGCCGCACCGGAGCGTGATCGGGCGTGATGTTCGGGCGACGCTGAGCAACATGGCGCGGCAGATGCCGGCATCACTGGATGTTGCGGATGGGGACAACCGGGCGTGCGGCGTGATCGTGCGCATCGACGCGGAGCATCGGCGGGCGATGGGGATTGAAGTGGTGAACATCAGCGTGCCGGAGTGAACAGTTCGTGGGTGGCGCGGGCATCTTGATGCGCGTGAAGCGTCAGCCAGAACGCAGCGAGCGAGCTGCTTGCGCGGCGCGATTGCATTGTTCGATATGCAAGTTGGCAACATCACGGGCAGCAAGCTGCCCGTGCCACCCCTTGCAAACAATCAGCTCAGCCGCGATTCAGGCCATAGCGGGCCGCGAGCGCGTTCAACGAGCCGCCGCCGGAACGGGTGCGGATCATGTACGCCTGCAGGTTGCGGCCGGGGCAGGCCGTCGGGGCACGTTCGCGGTGGGTGCGGACGTTGCCCAGGGAGATGCGGTACTGCTGCATCTGCGAGGCGAGAAAGTTGTCCAGCGTGCCGAGTGCGGCGGAGGTCGGCGACTGCTCATCAAAGTTGCCCATGACGAGGATGCCCAGATTGTTCTCGTTCTGGTCCTTCACGTGCGCGCCCTGGTAGCGGATGTTGCGCCCTTCCCAGACGCGTCCGCTGGGGTCGATAACGTAGTGGTAGCCAAGGTCAGCCCAGCCGCGCCCGACAACGTGAGATTGGCGGATCTGCTCGATGCGTGATCCGACCTGACGCGGAGAGGAGAGCGAGACCGGAGGCATGCCGTCGTGGTGGACGGTGATGCGCCGGATGCCGTTCATGGCGTAGATCTCGTCGCCGCGAGCAACGCCGATGCGGGCCCACTGCGAGCGCGGCACGATGCCGCCTGAGGGCACCGGATCAGCTGTGAACGTCGCTCGCTGCGGCGCGGCGTAGGTGGGCGAGGCAGGTGTGGGGTAATACGGCTGGGGCGGCGCGGAAACCGTCTGGTTCTGCTCGGGCTTCCAGAGCGTTCCGGGGAGCGCAGTCGCACCCTTGTTGGCATTGCAGCCGGTGAGCAGCATCGCACCGAGGGCGAGTGAGCTGCCGGCGATGACTTGGCGGCGTGTGAGATCGAGCAGAATGGGCTGCGTCGAAGCAGCCGCGCCGGTTGCCGAATCCACTTCCGAGTTGACGCCATCGCGGTACTGCTGCATGTCGCTACTCATCGACCGGAAAGACCGGAAAACTGCATGGGAATGCGTGATCGGACGTGGGGCTGGGGAGTGTACCGGACCCGGTCGGGCCGGATGGCAAATTAGGGGAGGAGAATATCGAATCCGGCCTGCCGGAAGTGGCGGTCATGGGTGAACACACGCCGAATGCCGCGTTCCTGGCAGATCAGAATGGAGGAGCAGTCCACGAGGGACCATTGCTTGTCAGGTCGGGAGCGGTACAAGTCGAGGGAACTGACAAAGGCCTTGCGGCTTGCGGGCAGAACGGTCGCGGACGACGAGCCCATGAAAACGTCAACCGTGGCCAAGGCCGATTTCCTGAGTTTGGGTGGACTTGAGCAGTACGCAAGGAACTCCGACAGCACCGCGTCGCTCAGCACAAGATGTGCTTCCGCCTCTTCCAGCGAAATCGCGGTTTGTCGAGCCACTTGGTGGAGCGCATCATCGGAGTCGACCAGCGCGATGATGGCACTCGCATCGACGAAGACTTCGCGGCCGACAGTGCGGCGATTCACCGGCGCGCTCGCGTCGTCTTGCTGTTCTTGGCAGGAGCCACGCGAGATCGGCGGGATGACTTCTTTGGCGTCCCGTAGATGTAATGGTCGTGCTCAGCGGCACCATCAGTGCGTCCGGATGGAACCGCTAAATCGCTGATGTGAAACACCGGATCGCGACCGGACCTGGACTTTTTTGGCCTCGGGCGAGAATCCGAGCGCAGATTCACATCGACCGACGCGCCCTCCGGAAGGTCCGAGGGTACATCGAGCTCGATTTTTCCGTTGCGCACGATGCCGCGAAAGGTCATGGGAACACTCCGAGCAAGAGCATGATTATATCGGGCGTCTTTACCCGGCATCGTCAGCCCGACGCATCCACTCTTGTTCGTGCTTTTCCAGGTTCTTCTGGGCTTCCTCGCGCTCGGCGAGGGTCTTGGTGAAGAGTTTGGCTTCGCGATAGACCTCTTCCCTGGCCAGATCATCGTCAATGCGCTTGAGCTCTTTGGTGAGCTTCTCGATCTCTTTGTCCAGCCGATCGCCGGGCATCCAAGAGAGGCCAGCGCCCCCACCGCTTGCCGCGGCTTTGGCCTTCTGCTTCTGCTTGTGCTGGCCGTTGGTGTCAGGAGTCCATTTGGTCTCCTGTTTCTGGGCATCCTTCGCCTGTGTGGCCTGTGGCTTCGATTGCTGCTTCTGCGGCTGCGCGGCTGGCTTGGGCTGCTGCTGGCGCTTGGTCTTGTCCGCTTCGGCGCGGGCTTTTTCCTTGGCCTGCTCAAGCTGCTTGGCGTGCCACTCGGAGTAGGTGCCGACGAAGACCTCTGCGTTGCCCTTGCCGTCCAGTGCGATCAGGTGGTCGCAGGTGGCGTCGATCAGGGCGCGGTCGTGGGAGATGAGCAGAAGGGTTCCGGCGAAGCCGTCGCCATTTTCATCCACGTGCAGGGCCTGCTCAAGACGCTCCGCGCTGGGAATGTCCAGGTGGTTGGTCGGCTCGTCGAGGATGATGAGGTTTTTCGCCGATGCGAGCAGACCGGCGAGGCGGGCGCGGCTGCGCTCGCCACCGGAGAGGACCTTGAGCTGCTTGTCCTGATCCTTGCCCGCGAACAAAAACGCACCGGCGAGGTCGCGGGCCTGCTGCTCGGAGTAAATCTGCTTCTCGTTCTCGCGGCGAATCAGCGTCTGGAGATATTGGTACACAGCTAGGTCGCCGTCTTCCTCCGGCGGAAGCTGCGCGTAATAGCCGATCACCACGTTGGAGCCGAGCTTGGTGACGCCCGAGTCCATCGCCGTCTGGCCGAGGATACAGCGGATGAGCGTCGTTTTTCCCGCACCATTGGGGCCGATGACGGCCCAGCGCTCGCCGCGCGAGATCGTTACGTTCAGCTCGTGGAAGAGCACCTTGTCGTGCGGAACGGGGTTCTCCTCGTCCATCACGTTGGTGTATTTCTTGCTTCCCTCGCGCACCACCGCGACGTGGTCGCCGGAGCGCGGGGCCTCGGGGAAACCGAACTTCGCGCTGCTCATCTCGGCCACACGCTCGATGGCGAAGAGTTCCTTCTGGCGCTCCAGCTTGGCAAGGCGGCCCTGGGCTTCCTTCGCCCGCTGTCCCGCGCGGAAGCGGCGGATGTACTCCTCTTCCTTGGCCCACTCGCTCTGCTGGTTTTCATAGGCCCGCTGCTGGGACTTGAGCCGCTCGCGGCGGATATCAATGAAGGATGTGTAGTTGCCGGGATAGTCGATCAGCCGCCCGCGCTCGAGCTCTTCGATGCGGTGCACCACGCGATCCAGCACGTAGCGATCGTGCGAGATGATGAGCACCGCGCCCTTGAACTCGTTGACGAGGAAGTCCTCGAGCCACTCGCGGCCCGCGATATCCAGATGGTTGGTCGGCTCGTCCAGCAGCAGCAGATCGGGCGATTCCAGCAGAAGCTTCGCCAGCGCGAGCCGCCCCTTCTGGCCGCCGGAGAGCTTGCTCACCGGGACGCTGAACTGCGAATCGATAAACCCGAGGCCGTGCAGCACCGCATCGACCTTGTGATCCACGTCGTAGCCGCCGAGCTCCTCGATCTTGTGCTGGATGTCCGACTGCCGGTCCATCAGCCGCTGCATGAGCTCGCCATCGGCGTTCTCGGGCAGGGCCATCTGGTGGTAGATGTCATCGAGCTCGATGTGCATCTTGCCCAGCTCGATGAACCCCGCCGCGGCCTCGGCGCGCAGGGTGTTCTCCATGTTCAGCTCGGGGTCCTGCGTGAGGTACCCCATGCGGGAACCCTTCTGCAAGGAGACGGAGCCGAGATCCGGCTTGGCGCGTCCGGCGAGCATGCGGAGGAAGGTGGTCTTGCCGCAGCCGTTCCGCCCGACCAGCCCGATCCGCTGCCCGGGCTCGATGGAAAAGCTGATCCCGTCGAGCAGAACGCGGGTGCCGATGGAGTACTGAAGATTGGTGCAGGAGAGCAGGGGCATGGGGGGAGGAGGGTAGGGAAGAGGAAGGGGGAGGGGGAAATGCGGATTTCGGAATGCGGAATGCGGATTTCGATCCCCAATCCGAAATCCAAAAATCCGCATTCCGAAAATCTCTCTCCCCCCACTTCCCGCGACTCCCCAACCCCCCCACGCCCGAGTGCGGCCAATAAAACCACGGCCCGCACGCCGGGAGGGCCGCGCGGCGGCGAGGAAACTCCATCCCCGACCAAAAACTCCTCCATTTCCGGGCTGGAAGTGCTACATGACGGGCTGGTGATGGAGCGCGACGGGCTGGGAAAACTCCGCGACGGGCTGGTGACGGAGTTTTCCGGGCTGGCGATGCTCCGCGCCGGTCGCGCCATGGAGCATGACGGGCTGGGGAAACTCTGTTCCGGGGCGGAAATGCGCCATCCCCACCGGGGCACCCGCCGATGCGTGGGTTATTCAGAGCGCCGTGCTACCAGTCGGCACCCAAGTAGCCGTGAGGTGCGGACGCAAAGGGAAGAGGACCAACGATCTTTACTCCCGGCCCCGTGACCCGGCTCCACGGCACTTCCAATGCCGCTGTGCACTTGTACGGATCGACGGTCGTTGCGTGGCCGTCGCAGCATAACACATTAGTGCGACCCTCCCCCAGCCCAAACGTGCCAAGAAACCGTCCCGAACCGTGATGGTCGCCGCTCTCAAATTGCAGCACCTTGCGAGAGGGGAATGAAACTTCGTGCAGCCCAACTGAGCGTCGCCAACGATCCGGAACTTCCCGCCTTTCGGGATATTCCGGGTCCCAAAGATCGGCTGACGTGAAAAGCGCGGGGGAGTACCAATAGCTGTAATGCGCACCGGCCTGCGGATTGTTTTTTATGAGGTCGGCCGAAAGCTGCCTGATTGCCGCGGGACACTCATATCGAGCATCCTCCAGCCAGCGCTCGACCCATCCGCCGACCGCGAGGGGACCCAGCCATTGCTGGGTTTGATCCATAGTTTGCCCGGTGACCGTCAAGGTGGAGCCAAGCGTCCAGCGGCAGCTTAGATCGCCCGGTTGAAGGGCATTCGCGTATCGACCTTGATTGACTTGGTCCGCGAACGTCGCATGCAAGACACCGATCTGTCGGCAGGTCGACAGACACGCCACGTTACGCCCTTTAGAACGAGCCCCAGCAATAGCTGGCAAAATTAGCCCGATCAGGATGGCAATGACAGTGATGCTCACCATCACCTCTATCAAGGTAAATCCGCGTGAGGGTATTACGGTTCCGGTCATCTGCACTCCGATTGGCTATTCCCACACAACGCTGGTTCCCCAACCCTTTCTCGACATGGAATCGATGTCCCACGTCTGCGTGCTTGGGTTCCACACCCAAAGACTCTTCCAGTTGAATCGATCCCCTTTTTCAGTTTCGACAACGATGAGGAGCACGATGACGTTTGCGACTCCGCCCTGATCAAGCACGTCGTCAAGATTTCGCTTGGGTACGCGGAACCGGAGGGAAGTGCCGTCGTTTGCGCGGAGCCAGAAGTCTCTTTGAGTTTGGCCTTCTAATCCGAGCGCCTCTTCCATACGCACGTAGATTTCGTCACGGGTACGAACTTTACAGGCGAAGAGTCGAAACCCTTGGGCATCGGTGCTCGCTCCAATCCATCGCCCCTTGCGTTGGTCGTATAGATCACTCACCCCTTCCCGCGCGAGGGCAACGACGTCAGCGTGATTGGCGGTGCGCCCCAAAAAATCCCACCGCATATCGATGATGCTCCACTCGCGAGTATCTCCTGGCGTCAGCCAGCGAGTCGAGGCATCCGCGCTGGCGTAGGAAATGTACTCCTCAACCGAGCCGGAGCGTGCGACCAGCTCCGCCTCAATCTTTGCCTGAAGCGCGCGCTTCATCATATCGCTGAGGCCGGGAGCTGCTTTGATAGCGGCTTCGAGGGCGCTGCCTTCGAATAGGGTACCGGCGCCAACATGCGCCTGTTTGTCACCAACGGCTTCAGATGACGCGCGATGCGCGTCGGTCCGAGAGAGCCGCGTTATGGGCAACCCAGCCCACCTCTCCTGCACTCGGGCAGCGTGCTCTTTCGCCGACAATTGCGGGCCTTCCGGGTCGAGCGGCGCGGCGGAGTTCGCCACCCGACCCCTTAGGGGCAGCCCAAACATCGCCCAATACGCTACCACCGCCGCTGCGACTCCCGCAAGTCCAAACCCGATACTCGATCGCAGTCGCAATCTCCGCATGGTTCTTCTCCGCAGCGTATGGGAAACGGACTTCTTATGCGACGTTGTCAACGCACTCCGGCAAGCCCGTGTCGGTGTTCTTCTGGCAGCGGCAGTTCTGAATGCCACAACCGAGGCCCGCGCACAGGCCACCGTCTGGACACTTCCCGACCGCGAACGCTGAATCGGCCGCAGCGAGCACGAGCGCTCCAACGAACAATCCAAAGCAGAACTTCATCATGACACTACTCCTTATTCATTGGTGATGACCACTGGGCCACTCCAAGTGGACCTGGGACCGCCACCGAACTGGATGACGAGGTCGATACCCGAATGTTGTCCGTAAATTGTGAGCTCGCCCCCGGCAATCTGCGTGGTGAGCGGGCTATCAGTGGTCCGGTCAAACGCGGTAACTCGCACGGGTAGGCCAGCTTCAACGTAGCGACTATCAACCGATACAATGACAGTCCCACCACTCTGCCGCGCGTGAGCGCAATGCGGCCACCCTGAGAAGGGTGGAACGGCCGAAGTAGAAGTCTGCAATCGCAGGCGTCCGACTACCGCACCCTCCAGATCGGCGGTGAGTTCAACACTAGAGCCCTCGTCGAAGGCGCCTGGTGTGAAACTGATGACAATTGTGTCTGCCGAGTTCTGCGCGACCCTGTTGGGTGCCTTCAGTATTGACGCACATGAACAGGAGAGTTCCGCCCTTTTCACGCTCAAAGCTTGGTCGGAGGAGCTGTTAGACAAGACATAGGAGGCGGAGGTTGTCCGTCCGATGAGTACCGGATCCGAAGCGACCGCATCGCCAGAAATATTTGAGGCCGAGTTGTTGGGCACTGGGTGTGCCGCATTCGCCCTAGAAGGAATGAAAATAATGTGGCGCAATCCGCCTGCTGATCTCAGATGAGCTTGATGTACCAAGATTCCTGCAGCGGCAGTAAGTAAAGCAACCGCGCCCCAAACGCGGCCATGGTTTCTAGTTAGCCGCATGCTTGAGACAGGGGTCATGGCAGATCCTCTCGTGTAGTGGGTCTGCTGTCGATAGTAAGGTATCACGGCGTGGGGTGGAATGCAAGTCACTCGCCCGAGTTTTGGTAAGTGGCCGCTGGTTGCACCATATCCGTCAGTATTTTGCGATGTGTTCCCGGATTCGGGGCGGGTAGCGGGGCCTTGAAGTGGACGGGTGGTCCGTAGTTGAAGTGCCACCACCTTGCGGTTCCTCCGATAGGTGGTGCGGGGCGCGTGGGGTTGACTGCACCACCTTGGCCCAATGGGGGGGGGCGGCCAAGATGGCGGCGCGGTCTTGTGTCTTTTGCCGGGATGGATGCGGGAAGGGGTGGAGGATTGGGGGGTGCGGAACCCCTTCCCGCGCCTCCAATCCGGACTTCCGGTCCTGTAACAGGAAAATCTCCCAGATTCCGCACACATCGATCAAGTTCGCTCTGGCCATGTCCGATCCGCTCGGGCACATCCACATATCCCCGCTCACCCAGCCGCGTCGGCTGCTTTGCTCGGGGCAAGACACGAAGAAGAAAAGAAGAAGGAGGCCTCATCATGGCCGTTCTCCCCGACAAGGACTTGGAGCAGATTCAGTTTTTCGAGGACCATCTCCCGACTTGGAGCGCGGCACCCGCCGGAATTGGCCTCAGCGCCCCGCAATGCACCTTGCTGACTACCTTGGCAAAGAACGCACGCGATGCATACAACGCGCAGCAGCTTGCCAAGAACAAGAGCAAGACCGCGACTTCGACCTTTCACGACAACACCATGCTCATGCGCTCTCTCGGCGCGGACATGATCCGGCTCATCAAGGCCTTCGCGGATGCGTCGGCGAACCCCGTCACCGTCTACAACGCGGCCCAGATTCCGCTGCCGCAGCCCCCCTCGCCGCCCGTCGTGCCCGGAACGCCGGAGATGGTGACGGTGGTGCTGAATCCCGGCGGCTCGCTCACGCTCAAGTGGAAGGCCAAGAACGCGGCTCCCAGCAGCGGAGCGGTGTTTGATGTGACGCGCCGCCTCGACGGCACGGGCAACTACATGAGCATCGGCCCGGGCAAGAGCGTCAGGGGCGGCAAGTTCGAGTTTACCGACAGCACGCTCATCAACGGTACCCAGACCGCCTCGTACATCATCGTCGGCAAGCGGGACAATCCGCCGCAGATCGGCACCGCCAGCGAGGCCATCACCGTGCAGTTCGGCGTGAGCGCGGGCGGCGGGATGATGATCTCCAACGCCAACGGCGCAACGATCAAGATGGCGGCGTAAGGACGATTGCGGATTGGAGATTTCGGATTAAAAGCAAAGGCGAGTTTCCGAGATCGCTTTCCCCACATCCGAAATCCGCATTCCGAAATCTCCACCACACTCGAAACGCACGCGGCCCCGGCAATCGCCGGGGCCGCTGTCATTTGGATGAACTCTCCGCGTGGATGGAGTTTTCATCCGGTAGGGAGCGCGGTGTGCATCGCCTTTCTGCCGTCGCTCCTCAATTCATCGAGGAATTGCTCGGGGTGGACACGCCCCGGCTCCTCCAGCGGCGGCGAGAGTGCATCGATCCCGGTATCCTCGCCGACGCCGCGCAGGGTGGTCCTGAGCGGCAGAGTGCATTCTGTGATGAGGGTTCCAACTTGAATATGCGTACAAGTGTGGCAGGAGTTGCTGCGCTGTTGCTGGCGGCCGGAGGGGCCTTCGCACAGCAGCCCGGGGGAAAAGTGGATGCGACGCTCAGCTCGGGCGATGTCATCCGCGGCGTGCTGGTGTCCGATGACGGGACCACGGTCGTGCTCCAGCATCCGGTGCTGGGCGAACTGAAACTGGCCAAGGCGAGCGTGACGGCGATCGCGGGGGTACCGGATGCCGCGCCTCCGCCACCTCCCCCACCACCGCCGCCCCCCGCCGCGCCGACGCCACCGGAAGTGAAGCCCGATCCGGATTCGTTCTGGAAGGGTTGGGCCGGCTCGCTGGAGTTCGGGCTCAACGGGTCGGACGGGAACAGCCAGAGCGTGAGCATGCGGGCCGCGGCGAACGCCAAGCGCGAAACCAGCGAGATGACGACGACGCTCGGCCTCTCGTATGTGTATGGCACGCAGGACGGCGATAAGAACCTTGAGCACGGAGAGTTCAACGCGCGGAACGACTGGAAGATCGGCTCTCCGTGGCGGATCTTCGCGATCGGCAAGACCGAGTACGACACCTTCCAGGACTGGGAGTGGCGCGTCAGCTTGTTCGGCGGTCTGGGCTACGAGTTCATGAAGACCGACAACACGCTGCTGCTCGGGCGCATCGGTGTCGGTGCCACCAAGGAGTTCAAGACCAGCAAGCAGCGCATCGAGCCGGAGCTCGACATCGGGCTGGACTGGGAGCACAAGATCGACGACCGCCAGAAGGTCTTCGTCAACGCCGACTATTACCCCAGCTTGCACCGCTTCACCGACTATCGCGCCCAGCTCAAGGCCGGATACGAAGTCCTTATGGACCCAAAGAACAACCTCTCACTCAAGCTCGGGCTGGAGGACCGCTACAACTCCAACCCCGGCGCGGCCCGCAAAAAGAACGACATCCTCTACTTCGCCACCATCGCGTACAACTTCTGAGCACGTGCCGGACAACTCGCTGAACCAGCCCCCACGGGTCGGAGCCGGCTGGCTCTGGCCCGTGCTTTTTGTAGCACGGGCTTCCAGCCCGTGTTGTTGGGTGGTGCGGCTCTCCGAGCCGCATTCGGGCCGCCGCGGCCCGAGCCTGCCGCGGCGGGCCACTTCAGACCGGCGGCTTACGCCGCTCGGCTCTGAAAATTGCCCACGGTCGGACCCAATTCCATCCGATTGATTGGGCTCAACGGGGCGGTTTCGGGTATGCTGAACACCATGGCCAGAGGGTTGCCAGCCAGCGCGATGGGTCTTCTTGCCGCACTCGCGGCCGGAAACGGCTCTGCGCACGGCATGGATGAGCCCCCAGCACCACCCGCCGCAGTTCCTGCTGCGGCCCCCGCCGCAACGCCCGCTCCCACTCCTGCCGCGACTCCCCCGCCGGCAAACACTCCGGCCCCCACCCCATTCGCGGCGGGTTCCGTCATCACCGTCACGCTCACCAACGGCGATGTTTTTCACGCGGCGGTGATCACCGACGCGGACCCACTGGTGATTGAGCACGCGCTGATCGGCAAGCTCTCGATCGCGCGGGAACGGATCCGATCCGTCGTGGCCGATGCCCCGCCCGGCGCGCCGGTCCCCGTGCCGCCACCAGCGCCGCAGCCCGTGACCGCAGCCGCCCCCGCCGCGCCGGAAGTGAAATACGTCGCCCCCGCGCCCGCTCCTCCCCCCCCACCAACAGTGGCCGAGGCCAAACCGCCCCAGTTGCCCGCCGCGCCCCCGCCAGAACCGGGCATGCTGGACCTCTGGAAGTTCTCCTTTGAGGGGGGCGTGAACGGAACGGCAGGCAAAACGCCCGTCCAGAGCTTCCGCGGCGTTCTGAACGCGAACCGATCCACGCCCGAAATGACGACCACTTCCACCCTGGGCTGGTGGTACAGCCGCGCCGACGACACGGAGACGCAGCAGCGCGTGCAGCTTGATGCCCGGAACGAGTGGCCGAGCACGCCGAAAAGCTCGTGGGGCTATTACGTCGCCGAGCGGACCGAGTATGACCAGTTCCAACAGTGGGATTGGCGGCTGAGCGCACAGGCCGGGCTCTCGTTCAACATCTGGAAGGATGAAACGCTCACTCTCAACGCCCGTACTGGCTTCGGCGCCAGCCGCGAGTTCGGCATTGAACACCCGGAGGTGCACGCGGAGTTCACCCCCGCGCTGGACCTGGAACTGCGGCTGAATCCCCGCAACAAGATTTGCGCTTCGGTCACCGGAAACATGGACTTGGAGCACACCGACGGCTCACGGGCGAACTTCAAGGCCTGGTACGAGGCCGTACTGGACCCGACCCATGGAATGTCGCTGAAGCTGGGGGTTGAGGACCGCTACGAGCGCACGCCCGCGATCTATCGCGACAAGCACGAGATCGACTACTTCGCGGTGATCGTGTTCACGTTCTGATTTTTTAAGCCAAGCGAAAATCTGCGAGCCGCGATCAAGTCACGCCCGCAGCATGACGAAATCTGTATCGGTCGGACTCCTTTCGAGCAAGCCCCGCGAGCGTCGCGGGGCTTGGCTCGTTTTGGGATGGGGATTTTGCCACAGATGAACACGGATGGGACGGATTCGGAAAGAGAAGGGGAGAAGGGGAGAAGGGGAGAAGGGGAGAAGGGGAGAAGGGGAGAAGGCCGGAAATTCTGC
>JBKJOD010000276.1:0-2683 GCA_046593245.1 Phycisphaerales bacterium | reverse complement strand
CGGCGCGGGCACCACCTTCGATTGGTCCGCACTTGCGAAGGTGAAGCAGGCGAGCAGCAAGCCGCTGATCATCGCGGGCGGGCTGACGCACGAGAATGTGGGCGAGGCGATCCGTGCCGTGCGTCCGTATGCGGTGGATGTGTCGAGCGGCGTGGAGACCGAGCCGGGGGTGAAGAGTGGGGAGTTGATGCGGAAGTTTTGTGATGCGGTGCGGGCGGCGGACGCTCAGTAAGCGTTGGGTGCGGTGGTCGGCTGCTTTGAGCCGGGCACCACTGTGGCAACATCGTGGCCGAGTCCAGAGCGACTCGACCACGGCACCTGCGGTTGTCGATGCGTCACATTCGGCCCATCAGTTCATCGGCCGCACGCTCGATGGTCATGCCATCCACCTGCACGACCACATCCGCGAGCGTTTTGTAGAGCGTGTCGCGGAGATTGAGCAGCACGCCGATCTCGTCGAGGACGCCTTTGCCGGTGAGTGATGGGCGGTGTGCGTTGGTCTCGCCAGCAAGCCGGGTGCGGAGTGTTGCTTCGGTGGCACGCAGGTAGACAACCTTGACAGCGCCCTGCCGGCGTGCGCCGTTGAGCATTTCTTCAACGCCCGGCGCGGTTGGTGTGCCGCCGCCGAGGGCGAGGACGATGCCGTGTTCTTTGAGCGCGACTTCGAGCGCGGCGAGTTCGGTGCGGCGGAAGGCGGGCTCGCCGAAGGTGCGGATGGCGTCTCCGGCGTGCTGCACCTTGAGCATGGCGGCGACGCGATCATCCAAATCGGCGGAGGTGCGATGCAGTCGCTGCGCGAGCAGCCGCGCCATGCTGGACTTGCCGGAGCCGCGGAGGCCGATGAGGATGAGGATGGTGTGGGGTTCGAGCACGATGGCAGCGTATCGACTTTTGCGGGCGTGGGCTTTCTCATCGTGGCAGGGGCTTACCAGCCCGTGTTTCGGGCGCATCGCTCGAAGCGAGTGGTGTGTGAGGTGAAAAACGTGAGGAAACAAAGGCATTCAGGCCGCGGCGCGGTCTGAACACGGCTCGGAGAGCCGTGCCACCTAGGAACATGGGCTAGAAGCCCATGCTACGGGGCAAAATGCAACAACCCTCGCGAGGCGAGGGTTGTTGACGGGGGCTCGACGGGTGCAGGGCTGTGACCCGCACCCATCAGCATCGTTCGATTATTCCTTGGCGCGGCCGATGTACGAGCCGTCGACGGTGGAGATCTTGACCGTTTCGCCGATTTTGATGAAGGCCGGAACTCGGGTGGCGAGGCCGGTTTCGAGGGTCGCGTCCTTGAGCTGGTTGGTCGCGGTCGCGCCCTTGATTTCGGGCGAGGTGTCCTTGATCTGGAGCTCAACGGTGAGGGGAAGCTCGATGGTCAGCGGGTTCTCGTTGTAGCAGAGGACGACGGTGGTCGCGTTGGGGCGGAGGTACTGCAGGGCATCGCCGAGCACATCCTTGGGCATGACGATCTGGTCGTAGGTCTCGGCATCCATGAAGGTCGCGCCGTGGCCGTCGGAGAAGAGATACTCCATCGGGCGGCGGTCCAGGTCGATGACCTCCATATCTTCGGAGGGCTGGCAGCGCTTCTCGATCTGGCCGCCGGTCTGCACGTTTCGGAACTTGATGTTCACGAAGGAGCGGAGGTTGCCGGGGTTGCGGAACTCGGTTCCGACGATGACCCAGAGCTTGCCGTCCATTTTGACGCCGGAACCCGATCGAATATCGATGGCCTTCATGTGCTGTATCCTGAGTGCTGATGAACCGTGATTTGGTCGGTTTTAGGGGGCCAATAGTAGGCGGGAAGGCGAAGAAGTGACGAAGTGGCGTAGCGAGGGAGTGACGAAGCGATGAAGTTCAGCAGGTGTTTGGGCGTGCGCGGGATGATTGTGGGGGGTGGTGCGCTCGCAGCACTGCTTGCGGGGTGTGGGCCAAGTACGTCGGTGCTGACGGTGGAACTTCGTACCGCTGAGACGCACGCGCCGATCGTTGGCGCGGGGGTTGCGGCGGATTCGCTGGCGATGGGGCCATCGCTCGTGGTAGGGGACGTTGTGGATGATTTGATGGGCCGACGGGCGGCGTTCTCTGATCGCGCGAGGACTGATGCGACGGGGTTGGCGCGGCTGGAGTACATTGCTGATCGAGCGATCCGGGTGACGGTCATAGGAAATGATCTCGCGCCGATCTGTGTGCTGGTGGATCAGTCGCTGATGGAAACACCCACAGCGTGGATGCCGCTAGCGGGTTCATCATCGACGGAGTTCCGGGTGGCCGCGCCGGGTATCAGGCCTGAGAGGCGTGAGCCGCCGGGTGGGTCTCGGTAAAACAGAGACCTTGTGTGGACCGCCGCGGGCGTGCGCCAGCGACTCTGATTTTACTTCATCCCAACCGCAACCGTGACCGGCTTTGCACTGATCTTGGGCTGAATCGGCCGCGGGGCCTGCTGATGAGTCTTCTTGGCGCGATGCGTGGACCAGTCTGTCACGCTCAGATCGGGATCGGTCTTCTCGCCCGCGTGGACGCGCAGGATGTCGTAGGTGTTGTTGCGCTGCGCGGGAGTGAAACCGGCATCGCGTATGAGCCGGCATAGAACGGCCTCATCGAGGCAATACGTCGTCCCCGCGCTGGAGACGACGTTTTCCTCCATCATCACGCTGCCCATGTCGCTCGCGCCGTATGAGAGCGCGACCTG
>JBKJOD010000200.1:0-4304 GCA_046593245.1 Phycisphaerales bacterium | reverse complement strand
CGGCGGGCCGATCTACCATTGCACCCGCGTTTTGGACGCGACCAAGTGGACCCCACCGGGGGCGTAGCTCAATTGGTAGAGCGCTTCCATGGCATGGAAGAGGTCGTGAGTTCGAGTCTCATCGCCTCCACTTTTCCTCAGTGAACGCCTGAACCTGTAAGGGTTTGGGCGTTTTTTCAATGGGGTGAGGTCACGCTGTTGGCCCACCCCGCCACACCTTTTAGCTCGTTTTCTTCGCCGTTCGAACGCAGCCGAATACTTCTTGCGGCTGCGCTCGCCTGTGGTAAGGTATCTCCCGGCGGGAGTGGCCAGGCGCGTTCGCGTTTGATCGAACTCGCCATGGCATGTTCCCGCTGGCTTGGGCGACTGAGCAGGCGGGTACTTCCTCGTTTTCGATGGCTCGGCATTTATCGGAGTTTGTCATGCGTCATGCCGCCCTCTCAACACTCCGCGGCACTGTGGGGCGCGTGAAGCTCTCCTGCTCAGTGGCGCTCACGCTCATCGCCAGCACCGGCAACGCCCAGTCGCCCCCCATATTGAGCGACACCACCTGGGTGCCGCTGGGTCCGGCACCCATCAGCGGCGGCGCGGCCTCGGGCAGCTTTCCAGTCTCCGGGCGGGTGGCGGCGATTGCTGTGCATCCGAGCAATCCGGACATCATTTATTGCGGGTCCGCCTCTGGCGGCGTGTGGAAGACCACCAACGGGAGCGCCGCGATTCCGAGTTGGACGCCGCTGACAGACTCTCAGGCAACACTCAATACCGGGGCCATTGCCATTGCGCCCTCCAACCCGAGCATTATCTACGTCGGGACGGGGGAGGCGAACTTTGCCCGCGCCTCGCCGGGGCACATGTGCTGTGGGCGTGGTGTCCTGAAATCCACGGATGCGGGGGCGACGTGGACGCTGCTGGGCGTGGCGGCCTTTGACAAGCGGAGCATCTCAAAGATCGTGGTACACCCGACGGACCCGAACATCGTGTTCGCCGCGTCGGTCCTGGCGACCAATGGGCCGGCGACGGGCCTGGGGGTGTGGAGAAGCACGGACGGTGGCGTGAACTGGACGAATACCACTGCGTCGATCACCACGACGACGAGTTTCAGCGATCTGGTGATGGACCCGACGAACGCGAACGTGATGTTCGCGGGTGTCGGGCAGCGGGACGGGGCGGCGGCGGCGGGGGTGTACAAGACGACCAACGCGCTGGCCGCGACGCCGGTCTGGGCCCTTGTGAGCACTCTTCCCTTCGGAACCGCTGTGGGGCGCGTTTCGATAGCGATCGCACCCTCCAACAGCCAGACGATCTACGTGGCGATGCAAGACGGCGCCGCCACGACCGCCGCACTGTTCAAGTGGTTCTCGAGCACCAACGGGGGCGCGAGTTGGACGGATCGCACCGCGAACCTGCCGGCCCTGAGCACGCTGTGGTACAGCAACGTGATGGCGGTTGATCCGACGAATCCGAACATTGTGCACTTCGCGGGCACAACCCAGCTTGTCAGGACCACCAACGGAGGGGCGACCTGGACATCCATCAACTCGGGTGCGGATGGCAAGAGCCCGCATGTGGACCACCACGCGATGGCGTTTGACAGCGCGGGGCGTTACCTGGACGGCAACGATGGCGGGATCAATCGCTACACGCCCTCGACGAACCTGTGGGCGGGCCTGAACGGGAACCTGGGCACCATCCAGTTCGTGGGCGTCGCGCTTGATCCGGTCGATCGACGCATTGCCTTCGGCGGCACGCAGGACAACGGCACGCCGCGTTTTACCTATGATTCGTGGACAACCGTTGAGGGCGGCGACGGCGGGATCATCCGTTTCGACCCCTTCAATCCATCGCGGGCATGGCGCACTAATCCGGTTCCTTCCTATGGTGCCACTGCGTACGTGCGACGATCGATCGATGGCGGCAACTCGTGGGCCCCGATCACGACGGGCATCACCAACGCAAGCTCATCCCTCTTCTACCCACCCATTACGCCCGACCCGGGAACCAATAACCGTGTGTTGCTTGGCTCGAATGTGGTGAACGTGAGCACCGACGGCGGCACCAACTGGGGCCGGCTGCCCGGCGACACGTTCACGTTTCCCGCGGGCATCCAGTGGATCGGCATTGGTCCGGCCAGCGCGAGCACCATCTACGCACTTTCGGGCGGTGGCGTGTACGTCACGACCAACAACGGCGCGACCTGGACGCAGCGCAACCCTGCCGGAATCACCGACTCGTTCTACCAGGTCATCGTTGATCCGACCAACTCGCAGATCGCCTATCTCACTCGGGACCGCTACAGCGCCGGGGGCGGGCACGTTTTCCGCACCATTAACGCGGGCGTTGCTTGGAGCGACATCAGCGGCAATCTCCCGGATGCGCCCACCAACTGCATCGTTCTGGATGCCAACGGCGCGGGCACCGCCGACGATGTGCTGTACGTCGGCAACGACATCGGGGTGTACACCTCCACCAATCTCGGCGCGACCTGGGCACGGCTGGCCAGCGGCCTGCCGAATGTGAAAGTCGTCGATCTGGACCTGCGGAAGAACCTCGGCATCCTCGGCGCGGGCACCTATGGACGCGGGTTGTGGGAGCTCTCGCTGGTGCCGCTCACGGGATCGTGCTGCCGCCCGGATGGCGCGTGCGTGATCGTGACGGCCGCGGGCTGCGCTTCGCAGAGCGGCACGTATCGCGGGGACGCCACGATCTGTGCGACCCCCTCCGGCTTGGCGCAGAACTTCGCTGCAACAAGCGTGCCCGTCGCGCTTCCGGACCTGAGCACGGTCAACAGCACGCTGAGTGTTTCCGGGTTCGTCGGCCCGACGGGGAAAATCACCGTGCGGTTCAGTGTCACCCACACCTACGACGGCGATCTGGTCTTCAAGCTCATCGGCCCCGGCGGCCAGTCCGTGGTGCTGGCGTCGAGTGTCGGAGACGCCGGTCAGGGGTTCACAAACACGGTCTTCGATGACACCGCGGCCGCGCGGATCACTGATGGCGTGGCGCCATTCACCGGGTCGTACAGGCCCATCCTGCCGCTCTCGGACTTTGCCGGACTGACCCCCAATGGCACCTGGACGCTGCAGATCACCGACATCGGGCCGGGGGACACGGGAACGCTCGACTCCTGGTCGATCGGCGTGACCCCGGGCGTCAATCCCTGCACGCAGACGGGTGCCTGCTGCATCGGCGCTCACTGCACGGTTGCCACTCTGGCATCGTGCGCCGGCACCTTCCAGGGAGCCAACTCCATCTGCGGCCCCGCGGGCAATCCGACGACCTGCTGCCCCGCGAACTTCAACGGCCTCAGCGGACTCACCGTGCAGGACATCTTTGACTTCCTCGCGGCGTGGTTCGTCTCCGATCCACGAGCCGACTTCAACCGCAACGGCGCGGTCAACGTGCAGGATATTTTCGACTTCCTGAGCGCGTGGTTCGCTGGTTGTGTCTAGAAAAAGAGCGATGTTGACTCAGTCCGGAGCTCGCGGTGTCGGACGTTGTCACGTTCGTCTCCGCTCGGTTTGCCGGATGTTCTTGGCCTCATGGGCGGAGATCATCACGCCGTGGATGCACAACGTGGTGGGCCTCGCGGCGCGGGCGGACATCTTGAACGCGTGCCGAACGTCGAACGGTGCGCACCTTCCATCGTTTTTCGTCTGCCGCCGGACGTACGCGGCCATGCTCCGGCGTTCGTAGACTTGCCCGCGGGATCCGGAACGCGCTGCGCCTTCTGAATGGCCGTTGAAAGCAACTCCTCGCATTCTGGAAAACCACATGCAATCTGCGCTCTTGATCTCGTTCTGGGTGCTGATGCTGGCATTCACATGCTTGGCGGGGGCGTGCATGGCCGATGAGCCGCACGCGTCGAGTCGCGTTTCCACACCCGAATTTGGACCGAATGTCTTGGTGTTTGATCCATCGATGGGGGATCTACAACAGCGCGTCGATGCGGTCTTTGCTCAACAGGAAAAGAACGAGTTCGGGGCGGAGCGGCAGGCGATCCTGCTCAAACCGGGGAAGTACAACCTTGATGTCCGCGTTGGTTTTTACACGCAGTTGCTGGGTTTGGGGCGATTGCCGGATGATGTCGACATCATCGGGGCCGTGCGCTCGCTTGCGGAGTGGAGGAAGGGCAACGCGACGTGCAACTTCTGGCGCTCCGCGGAAAATCTCTCGGTCTCTCCGGCTGATGCGCATCGGGCGAATGTCTGGGCGGTGTCGCAGGGAACGGCGCTGCGTCGTGTGCATCTCAGGGGCGATCTGGCGCTCTGGGATGGCGGATGGTCCAGCGGCGGGTTTCTTGCCGA
>JBKJOD010000124.1:0-11022 GCA_046593245.1 Phycisphaerales bacterium | reverse complement strand
CAAGCTCAACATCGAATACGTCATCATGACCGAGTACTGGGAGCAACTCCTCCCATACTGCATCGTCGCGTTCCCCAAGCCCCCCAAGCTCATCAACATCGGCGGCGAGTGGATCAGCTCCCACAAGCTCCGCCAGTTTCGCTGCGCGGAGACGGAAAAGTATCCGCACGTTACCTTCTTCTTCAACGACTACCGCGATGAGCCCTTCCCCGGCGAGACCCGCGAAAATCCGCAATCGCCCAAAGTCGCCACCTACGACCTCAAGCCCGAAATGGCCGCGGAAGAAGTATGCGCCGCCGTTCTCCGCCGCCTCGCCGCCCCGGACTGCGAGCAACTCCTCGTCGTGAACTTCGCGAATGCCGACATGGTCGGCCACACCGGCTCCCTCCCCGCCGCGATCAAGGCCTGCGAGACCGTGGACGCCTGCGTCGGGCGCATCATTGATGCCACACTCAAACGCAACGGTGGTGGGGGGGCGCTCATCGTCACCGCCGATCACGGCAACGCCGAGCAGATGTTTGATCCCGAAACCGGCTCACCCCACACCGCCCACACCGTCTACGACGTCCCTCTCATCATCGTCGGTGACAAGTTCAAGTCCCGCACCCTGCGAGGCGACCATCTCGCTGCCAACTGGTTCAAGCCCGAAGCCCGCCTGAACCGCGGCCGCCTCGCCGACATCATCCCCACCGCCCTGGACATGATGGGCCTTCCCAAACCCAAGGAAATGTCCGGCGAGTCCTTGCTCACACGCCCGGGATGAGCGAATCCCGTGGATATGTAGTTCCCCTGCTCCCCGTCACCCCTCTCCTCCTTCACTCTCCCTCCTCCTCCCCCGTCTCCTTCAACTTCTGCAACCCCGCCTCCAGCGCCGCCAATCGCTTCCCCATCACCTGCATCCGCTTGTTCATGTCCGCGATTTCCGCCGACAGTTGCTCCACCGTCCGCTCCGTATATCCCTGCGATTCCTCCAGACGATCAACCCGCTGGCGGATGTCCGGGGTCGGATTCGGTGTGGATGGTTGCTCGCTCGGCATGACGTGGGCCTCGATTGCGGATAGTCTCTGCGCATGAGACTATCCCACACCGTGCTTGGCGGCCTGACCGGACTCGGATTGCTCGTATCTTCCGCGAGTGTTCGTGCGGATTCGCTTGATGCCGCATCCACTCTGGCTCCCTCTTTGACAATAAATATCTCAGATATCCTGACCCGCGCTGGCGAGCCGCCGGCCCAGCCCGTTCCGGCCGCCGCGTCCGGCGCGTCCGAGCAGCCGCACGATGCCGATGGCCGCGCTCTTGGCTATGGCCTCGCGGGCAGCCGCTGGTGGACGTTCGGCACCGCCTACGCCAACAACTTCAAGGACGCATCGGACATCAACCTCCACGTCGCCTTCAGCCAGTTTCTTGATGATGAACTCGAGTTCGCCGTCGAGGGCGCGGGCTGGTACTTCCACCAGGATGGCGACGATACCGGCGGCATCAGCGCCAGCATGATCTTCCGCTGGCACTTCTGGCACGCACCGGACTTCAAGTGGACGGTCTTCGGCGATGCGGGCATCGGCATCCTCGGTTCGTTCGACGATGTTCCCGATGGCGGTACCGGCTTCAACTTCCTGCCGCGACTGGGCGGCGGCTTGACCTACGCACTCAACGACAGCATCAACGGCGAGAGCCGCGGCCCCCGGCTCATGGTCGGCGTTCGCTACCACCACATCTCCAACGGACGCATCAGCGGCGACAGCCGCAACCCCGCGCGCGACGGCATCGCCATCTACGCAGGCCTGGTCATCCCATTCTGATTGTCACTCAGGCCGACTTGTAGCGCCTGGAACTACTTCCGCCACATCACTTGTGATGCACCGGTTGCGCCCCGTGCGTTTGGCGGCGTACAGGTTCTTGTCTGACGCTTCCAGCCACTTCTCCGCGCTGACATCGCCGATCGAACCGGTCGACCCCACAAGCCCGACGGACACCGTGATCGGTGAGTCCGGATGGCGCGACCAGACCTGCTTGGCCAGCGCGGCCCGGATGCGCTCCGCCACGATCTCCGCCTCCGCCGGCCCTGTGGACGGCATGATGAGCGCGAACTCTTCGCCGCCGAAGCGGCACGCAATGTCCGGCGTGCGGCTCTCGGATTGCAGCAGCTGCGCCAGCCCGACCAGCACCTGATCACCCGCGGGATGGCCGTACGTGTCATTGATCCGCTTGAAGAAGTCCACATCCAGCATCGCCAGCGAGAGCGGCGTGCCGTAGCGGCGCGCCTCGGCAACCTTCTCCGCCCAGCGCTTGTTGAACGCGGCCCGGTTGCCAAGCCCCGTCAGCCCATCCACGTCGGCGCGCTCCGACAGCAACCGCAGCAGATGCTCCAGCCGCAGCGCGGCCCGCAATCGCGCGCGAAGCTCGGCCAGATCAAACGGCTTGGTCACATAGTCCGTCGCTCCCAGATCAAACGCCGTGACCTTGTCCTCCGAACCGCCCTTGCCGGAAAGCACGATCACCGGAACCGTGTTGGTCGCCGGGTCGTCCTTCAGCGCGCGAAGCACCTCGAATCCGTCCATGCCGGGCATCTCGATGTCCAGCAGGATGGTCGATGGCTTGTGGATCCGCGCCTGCTCAACCGCCTCGCTCGGTTTGGTAGTGCCGACGAGATCGATCTGCTCGTGACGCAACCGCACCTGCAGCAGGCGATGCACGTCGATGGAGTCATCGACGAGGAGAACCAGTGGTTTCTTTTCGGTGCTTGCCACGGAGCGGCGGCCTCGGGAGCAACATGGGTTCAGGCAACTCGGACGCGGGCGCAGAGATCGATCAGCTCGTCAATCTGGCGCGAGACTTCGGTCAAGTCGGGAGAGGGGGTGGCCGTCAGTTGGTGTTCGAGAACTCCGGCGGCCGCGCCGACGGATGGGAATCCGTACCCGCCGCTCGCACCCTTGATCTGATGCGCTATGCGTTTGAGTTCAGTAAGGTCCTTGCGATTCCAGTAATCCTGGATCGTGCGGGCACGCTCGGGAATCTCATCCACGTACATCTGGATGAGCTCCAGCATGTCCGGATCGCTGGCGTATGTGCTGAGGATGGGCGTTTTGGTTTGTGTCTGAGCAGGGGTGGACATCGGGGGCCTCCCGAGTCATCATCGGCTCATCACCGGCTTAGGTTGATGGCCATTCCCCATTGCGTCTGAGAACACGGTGCGATAACCACGCCACTCAGACCCGAGCGGCGTGAGCCGCCGGATGTCAGGCCAAGGCAGCCAGCACACTGGGGTCAATAACCCGTTCCTCTTCAGCAGCCGGCGAACCATGTGGTGAGGAAGTCGAAGATGTCTTGCGCCGAAATGCCGCTTACGCCGTTGAAGTTGGCGCGGGGGTCCAAAGTGAACCACGCGGTCAGGAAGTCGAAGATGTCCTGCACGGAGAGCGCGCCGGAGCAGTTGAAGTCGGCGGCGCAGGTCGGGGCGCGATCGAGGATGAACGCGGAGCCGATCGCGGCGTTGTCGGTATATGCACCGGCGATAAACGTCGTGGCATTCGCGCTCATGGAGACAGCGTGGCCCACGCTGCCCAGGCCCACGCCGCCCATCTGCGTGAACTTCGGAAGTGGCTGACCCCATCCACCGGTGTGAACCGGGCGGGTACAGATGTAGACCGCACCGGCGTAGCCATTGTCGGCCTCCGCACCGACGATCGCCGTGTCACCATCGGCGCTGATCGCGACAGAGGTTCCGTAGCGGCTGGCCCCGGCCGCGCCCTGGGGCGCGAACTTCTGCTGCTCCAGCCAGATGGTTCCGAAACGGTTGTAGTTGTACGCGGCACCGATGAAGCCGTTGTCGCCGTATGCAGCAACCAGCGCGGTGTTGCCGTCGTAGCTGAGCGCGACGGAGGAGCCGAAATACTGCGGAAAACTGACGCCGATGGTGGCGATGAACTTGCCGCCCTGGTTGGTCCAGGTGTTGCCGTTGCGGACGAAGAAGTAGACGGCACCGATGAAGTTGTTGTCGGCATACGCGCCGACGGCGGCGGTGTTGCCGTCGCCGCTGATGGCGATGGAAGAGCCGAAGTGGCGGACCACGCCGATGCCGTTGATGTCGGTGAGCTTGCCGCCGGTGTTGGACCAGGCGCCCGCGCTGCGCGTGAAGATGTACGCGGCCCCGGCGTAGCCATTATCGCCGTCGGCCCCGATCAGCGCGGTGTTGCCATCGGCGCTGAGGGTGACAGAGAACCCAAAGTAGCCGAGCGCGCCGATGTTGGCGGTCGGAAGGAGCTTGGGGCCTTGCTGAGACCAGAAGCCCGCGGTGCGGGTGAAGACATAGGCCGCGCCGAGGGACTGGCCATCGCCGTAGGCGCCGATGAGCGCCGTGTTGCCGTCGGCGCTGAGAGCGACGGCGCAGCCGAAGTATTGATTAGTGCCCGGGCCGCCCGCGGGCGTAAGCGATGCGCCCTGCTGGACCCACGCGCCGCTGATGGAGCGGATGTAAACAGAGACGGAGCCGTTGGAGATGTTGTCGCCGTACGCGCCGACGAGTGCGGTGTTGCCATCGCCGCTCATGGCGACGGCATAGCCGGCGCGGCAACCGGAGAGGCCGCACGCGCCGGGGGTGCCGGGAAGACGAGCCGTCTGGTGCAATGCGCACTGCGCGTGAATGCGCGGCGAGATGATGGAGAGAAGGCCGAGCGTCAGGAGGATCACCAGCGCGCGGGATGAGGTGCGAGAGAGAGACATGGATTCGGCTCCGCAAAGTCTCGGCGCGGCTAAACCACCTTGCGAGGTGGGAACAACGCCAGAGAGCAGCACAAAATCGGTCGGATTCAAGGCGGGGATTGAGGGAACGAGAGAGAGTCCGGTAGAAACGCGGAAATAAGGATCAGAAGCGGTGAATCGTATGGTGCAGGATGGGAGTTACACAGTCATACGGCCGCGAATCACGAAGGGTTTCGTTTGGGTTGGAGCACTCAAGGATTCGCGAAGAAATATGGTGTGGCATCAATGCTCTGCTCGCCGGATGGCCACTTGGAACTTCCGGATTGCATGGACCAGTTGACACGTGTGGCCTTCTCACGAAGTGCGGTGATGAGCGGCGCGGGGATGGTGCGTGTGCGAATGACTTCACTGGCTTGTGCCGAGTTGAGTTTGGCGACGACGTTTTCGGTACCGGGGTAGACCATCCACCATTGGCGGGATTGTGGTGAGTTGACGGCCGCGCCCGGGTCGGTGAGATAGCCGCGCGTGATGAACATGCGTGGCTGGCCCGCGATGGCGACGGGGTGGTAGACGACCGCGAAGCCGGTGTCGGGATCGAGAGAATCCGGAATCCACCAGCCCTGTGAGAGCGGGCGCGCGGTGCTATACGAACCGCCGTTTCCGGCGCTCGGAAGCCATATGTAGTTGACGCTCATCACAGGGCGGAGCTCCCCGCCCGCCGGGCAACTTGAGAGAAAGCGTATGGCTGGATAGGTCTGCGTCGCGGTTGAGTACGCAAGTGGTAAGGCCGCCAGCAGAAGTGCGATCGCAATCGGCCAGCGGCGATGGCGTTTGAGCAAGCCCAGGAAGTCGTAGGACGCGCTGCGCGGCGGTTGGTTTGGATCAAAGCCCACGCCGCATTCGGGACAGGTGGTGATGGTGCGTGCGCCGAGGTTGTAGCCGCAGACCCAGCAGGTGAGCCCCGGCTGAATGATGACACGGCGGCCGAGGAACCGTTCGGTGAAATAGCCGGCAAGCACGACGGCCATCATGCATGCGGATGTGATCGCTCCCAAGGAGCCGAATCCGATCAGGGCGATGAGGAACATGCCCAGATGTGGAGATTGGCCCAGAGGGGTGACGAGGTCGCTGGCTTTCCAGTGCATGATGACCAGGCCAGCACCGGCGATGCACGCGGGGCCGTAGGAGAGAGCGGCGAGGAAGTTGGGAAGGAAGCGATGATGGATGCGCGCGATGAGGCGGCCGACAAGCCACGCCGGGAGAAGAAATGATGTGAGGATGATGAGGAAGTGCCAGTGACCGAACCCGCCGCGGAAACTGCTGGAAAAAGCACCTTCGGACCAGAAGCAGATCCAAGTGGCGATGACACCGAAGAGGAGCCCCAGGCCGATAGAGAGGACGGAGAGCCCGGAAGTGGAAGTGGGGGGGAGGACGCGCGGGCGTGAGGACATGAGTGGAGGGTATCGGGTGAGAAGAACGCATGAGCCAAAGCATCGAGGCATGAGGGGGAGACATCGTGCGATCGCACCTCATTCATGGATGAACGCTCGGCGCGCACCACTGTTACCAAGCGGCCGGTGCCACGCAGTGAATGAGTGGGTGAGGTCACTCGTTGATTTCGACGACGGTGCCGATTCGGACAGCTTTGGCGATGCGCGAGGCATCCCAGTTGGCAAGGCGAAAGCAGCCGTGGGAGCCGGTCTTGCCGATGTCCTGGGGGCGGACGGTGCCGTGGAGGCCGTAGCCGGGTTTGTCCAGGCCGACCCACGCCGCGCCGACGGGGTTGCGCGGGCCGGGTGCGATGCGGAGCTTGGTGGAGACGTTGTCGATTTCGGGCCAGTCCTTCGGATCGAAGGTGTATTCGGGATGGGCGGCGACGACTTTGACGTGGAGCTCGCCGACGGGGCGCTTCTCGGCGAGTTTGGCGATGGAGCAGTGGGTGAGGAGGATCTGTGCGCCGTCGTCGTTGAAGCCGAGGACAAGTTTCTCGGTGAGGTTGATCTGAATGCGGCCGAGCTTGGGGAGCGCGGGGATCGCGGTGTCCGGGAGAATGACCTCGTCGCCGGCGGTGAGATCGTTGATGACGATGCCGGGGTTGAGTGACTGGACGAAGTCCGGGCTGCACCAGCCGACTTCGGCGAGGAGTTCGCGGAGATCGGCGTAGCCGGAATTGGTGAGCAGGGCGCGCTCGTTCCAATCTTCGGGGATGGGCCCGGTGATGAGCTCAAGGTCGGCTTCGGTGATGTGATACACGCGCGTCCATGAATCGCCGACGGCGCGGGGGTCGGTGGATGCGAGCGAGGCGAGGGTGGGGTCGTCGAGGGTGCCGGTGACTTCGAGAGAGCGGGCGCGCTGGAGATGCTCAATCGCGATCTTGGTTTTGCGTCCGGGTTTGCCGTCGATCAGGCCGGGGGAGAAGCCGCTGCGGGCGAGGAGGGTTTGTGTGCGTGCCGCGCGGGCGATGTCTGGGGAAAGGCCAGCGGGGACCGCGGCGTGCGGCATTTTCCGGGCGGGTGGGTCGGCGGATTTGGGCGGCACAACAGCAGGTTGAGCGGCGAAGGCAACAACCGGTGCGGCGACTCCGATCGCCAGCATCGGCATCAGAATGTGGATGGGCGCGGTGATTCGAAACATTTTGTGAACTGTACGCGCCGAGTTCATGGGGGATTCAGACGAGCTTTACGGCAGGATTGGATAGTCCCATACGCAGCAGTGCGGCGAGTGAGCACATGCATCCGCCATTGAAAGGCAGCATCATGATCGAGCAGACGACACGCAGAGTGGTTGAAGTTCCGACACAGCGTTGGGAGAACGAAGGAGGTCCAACCATTCACAAAGAAGCGTCGGATGAGAGCACGATGCTGGAACGGGTCCGTGCGCGGGCGTTCGCGATTTTTTCATCGCGTATGCAGGTCGGAGAGCATGGAGACGCGGCGAGTGACTGGACTCGCGCGGAGCAGGAGGTCGCGGCGCAGCCCTCTGCAACGAAGCCGGCGGCGATCCCGCACACCGCTCAGACTTCGGCCGTGGGTGCGCGTGAGACGACGACTCGAACAACGCGCTGAGCGTTTCCGGCCGCGAGTGGGTTCGGTGCATGAGGCGACGGTTGTTCTACGTGATGGGCGGATGCGCGCTCAGAGCTGTGGAATGTTACTGCTGCGCTGCTGCTGTTGTTGAAGGTGTCAGTTCGGCTGTCTCTACCGCGAGCGGCGGCCGCCGGAGGGATCGGGCGGAATCGTGTGACTTCCGGGCACATGCACGGGCAAGCGGCAGCACTAGCCGACAAACCATGCCGTCAGAAAATCAAAGATGTCTTGGACGGAGAGTGCCCCAGAGCCATTGAAATCAGCAGCGAGTGAACCACTGAACCATGCGTTGAGAAAATCAAAGATGTCCTGCACGGAAAGGACATTGTCGCCGTTGAAGTCGGCGGCGCGCGACAGGCGGAGCAGGACTGATGTGGGTGTGTAAACGACGGAGTATCGCTGCCCCGAAGCGGCAGAAGGAAATATCGTTGAGGTAAACGTGCCCGAGACAGAACTGGCGGACAGTAGCGTCAGTGTGGACCCCACCGGCAGGGAACCGGGAAGCGTTTGAGCGACCTCGAGTTGACCGCTCAGCGTGGCGGTCGAGGTGACCGTGATGCGGGAGACGAGCGTCCCCGCCAGATCGACGTGCAGCCGTGATGGAGCGCGAAGTGTCAGCGGGCCGTCGATCGGCCAACTCGTGAGGGAGACCGAGGGTGGTGTGGTCGACAGACGGCCAGAGTTGTCCACGCCGCCGAGAATGCGCCCCGGGCCGCGGATGGTGTGATTCACATCGTTGCTGACCACATTGCCCAGGAGCTGGAGGCCGTCGGTTGGATTGGAAGAAAGCAGTCGTACTTCCCCGGCACCTGTAAAGGCGCGGGTGCCGTTGAGACGCAGAAAGGTCTGGTCCGATGAGCCGTCGGGGTTCACCAGAATAAGTCCGTCGTTCTGCATTGGGCCGTTTACGATGAGCGTTGAACCACCTCGAACGAGTATGGTGCCTTGATTCTGAAGCCCCGTGAGTGAGCTGATGAATCCGGGCGCGGAATCGAGCGAGCCGAGGCCTTGCAGCAGACCGCCGGTGATCGCCGCTCCATCCAGACGGACGCGTCCGCCGGAGGGCTCGATGCGGCCGCCGGTAGACTGCACCGGGCGTGCTTGGATAACCAAAGACGCTCCGCTGGACGCCGCGAGCACACCGGTGTTCACCAGCGGAGCGGCGCCGCTGCTGATCACGAGAGATCGTCCGATACCCTCGGCTCGCACCAACCCCTGCACGGTGGTATTGCTGGGAATGAACTGCCCCGATCCGTGGATCGTGATGCCCGGGCCGATGGTGCTCGCTCCGTCGTATTGAACAATCCGTGATGCCGAAAGCGAAACCTCCGACGGCGCGGCCAGCCGCAATGAACCCGTTCCCTCCAGAAGCCCGTCCGGCGGCAACTCAACAATCGCACTCGTGATCGGCGCCTCGGTGCCCGCAATGGTGATTTGCCCGTCGATTGTGGCCGAGGAAAGGTTGGCGATGGGAACACCGAAGAAACTCAGAGTCCCCGGCAGGACGGTGACATCCGCTTGTACGCGAAGGCCGTGTCCCCACGAGTTGGGACCCAGAGCCCTGATTTGGCCACCACCTGCCGCGGTGATTGTTCCACCATCGATTGTCGAGTATGACGTGGTAACACTCGACCCCGGGTCCGATGCGCGGATCATGCCGCCGAACATCTGCGTGACGTTGCAGTATTCGATGCGCAAGACGCCGCCGGCGCTCGCGCCGATCAGGCCTCCTGTGCCTGCCCCTCCACCTCGATTTGAATACTGCGAGGGTGGCTGCCCAATTGCGGTCGTGATGAGGAGGTGCTTGCCGGGGAGATCCGCGAGAATCACGCCGTAGTTCTCCAATCCGTAGGAGATGGTTCCCGAGCCGTGAATCGTGTGCCCTTCCGCCTGGCCGCGGCCATTCCCGCGGAGCGTGCCGCCTCCCACCGGGTCCGGACCGGGTTCCAGAAGCACAGCCCCGCTGCCGACGAGCGCTCCGCCAGGAAGGATGAGCCGGAGTTGGCCCCCGCCGTCAATGTGCATGACACCGTTGTTGGTGCAGGGCGTGGAAAGGTTGAGCTCTCCGAGAAGGAGGATGCGGGAGTTGCCGTTGAGCGTGACGGTGTCGAAGCTGCTGCTCGCGGTGTAGTTCTGGAAAACATGGTCGCCGATGGTGAGCTCGCCATCACCGGGACGCAGCGTCGCGTTGCGCAGAGTGGCCCCGACGAGATTGATCACACCGGCATCCGCTTGGAGCAGCCCGCCAGTGCAGGTGATTCGATCGATGCGGAGACGTGCGGCGGCGGCCGAACTCTTGAGCAGCCCGCCCGCGTTGTCGAGGTTGAAGAGACCGATGCGGAGATCGCCGGTCGCATTGATCGTGCCCGGGTTCATCATGGGGATGGTCAAGACACCGCGACCCTGAATCGTGTGCGATTGGGCGTTGATGAGAACCGTGGTCGAGAGAGACGGAATATTGGCCCCTTGAGCGGGTCCGGCACCGTCGAGTATCAAACGCCCGGGGCCCGCGAGTGTAAAGAATGGCTCTGAAGTGAGCGGCAAAATGCGGCCGCCCAGAAGGCGGATCTGACCGGAGTTGGTGAGAGCGGAACCCCAGTAGTTCAAGTTGCCAGAGATCAGAACGCTCCCCGCCTGCTGGGTGGTGAGACTCAGAAGATTGATCGTCCCGCCGATGGTCGGTTCGCCTTGAAATATTGAGGCACCGTCCAGAGGATCGTCCGGATAGTCCACGCAGTCATCGCACCAGCAGATGGCAACCGTCCAGTCCCCCTCCATACAGTTCTGGCCGGTCCAGCTGTATTGGGCATGGGTGGGGGAGGCCGCCGCGAGAATCCCAAGAAGTCCCAGAATGGAATATCGTGGATAGCGCATATTTCATGATACATGATTCCACCAGAAAATGCCGTCCATTTTCTGCAAATCATCGTCGAAATCGCTCCATGCCTGGCCAGGAACGGCCCTGGACCAGATAGGTGCGCACACTCGTTTCTGTGAGGTATCCGGTGCCCTTCGGAATCGCGGAACGCATGAGATGCCACGTAAGGGTCGCGGTGCCGTCGTGCACACTCTCACAGTAACAGCTGACGAAAAGACATGGCAGAAGAATCTCGTCTGAGCGTGTGGCATGGGTGATCAATCGACGCACTCACTCTTGCGCCTGATCAGGGCACGGGGGGGAAAAGCTCGTTGGTGAGGCGGCCGCAAATCGTGCACCGCGTGCGCTCCACGGCGATGC
>JBKJOD010000346.1:0-2967 GCA_046593245.1 Phycisphaerales bacterium | reverse complement strand
TCCGGACTCGATCTCCTGGTATCGCCAGCTCGGCGGCGGCGTGACCTGCGTGAACTCGCTGCACGGATCGGCGAACACCATCGGCGGGCAGAATCAGGTGAACAAGAACCGCTGGGGGTGCAGCGCGCCCGATGACATGCACTTTGTCGGGGCGATGCCCGGGATCAAGTTCGCGCTGGGTGAGAACGTGAAGCAGTCCAACGGAGACCGGCAGAGCACGCGGTATCCGGTGACGCGCATGGGGGTAGAAACGCTGCTGCGGGATCGGTTCACGGCGGCGTGGGAGTATCTCGCGTCGCCCAAAGACAAGTCGGTCCGCCGCGATCTGGAACTCGAAGCCCTCGCCGAAATCCTCGAAGGCAAGCGGCTCGTGCATTGCCACTCGTACCGGCAGGATGAGATTCTCATGCTCTGCCGCATCGCGGATGAGTTCAACTTCAAGATCGGAACCTTCCAGCACGGGCTGGAGGTGTACAAAGTCGCTGACATCGTGAAGACCCACGTCATCCCCGGCGGCGGTGCTTCGATCTTCTCCGACTGGTGGGCGTACAAGGTCGAGGTGCAGGATGCGATTCCGTATGCCGGGCCGCTGCAGACGCAGGTGGGCGTGCTGACGAGTTACAACTCGGACTCGGACGAGATGGCGCGGCGGCTGAATGTTGAGGCGGGGAAGGCCGCGAAGTATTCGGATGGTCGCATCTCGCCCGAGGAGGCACTGAAGTTCGTCACCATCAATCCGGCGAAGCAACTGAAGATCGAAGACAAGGTGGGATCACTGGAAGTCGGGAAGGATGCGGACATCGCGGTCTGGAGCGGTCCGCCACTCAGTTCGCTCACGCGCTGCGAGCGGACGTTCGTGGATGGGCGCGAACTGTTCTCGCTGGAGAAGGATGCGGTAATGCGCGAGAAGAACCGGGCGGAGCGGGCGCGGATCATTCAGAAGGTGCTCGCGGCGGGGTCGGGCTCGGGGCGCGGTGGACGCGGACCGGGCTCGCGCGGCGAAAGCGACGCGGAAGGCAAGCCGGACGCGGGCGCGCCGACGGATGAGGTGGCCACGGATGATGAGGTGCTGGTGCTGGCCGCACGGCGATCGGTGATGGCCCGGATGTATCAGCAGCAGGACGACCTGCGACGAGAGAAATACCTGAACCTGCTGATGCGCGGGCTGGACCCGCGCTTTCACACGGCGGGGGAGTGTGGGTGTGAGGGGAACTGAGAGTGCTCGCAAAGGCGCGGCGAGGAAGTCTCTCGCAGAGGCGCAAAGGCGCGGAGGAAGGCAAAGGAATAGGGGGCGGAATGCGGACTATTCGATACACGATCAAGGGATTTGCAATGAACGATCATCAGAAGAACCAATCAGAATCCGATCCAGCGGCAAGTGGCCGATCCAATCACTGGCGCATCATTCTGTCTTCCGCCTTCCTTTGCGCTCTCTGCGCTTCTGCGAGAGACTCTTTCGCACAGGATCTCACGCCACGTGCCGCGCCGCAGGCCGCGCCGGTGCTCATCATTAACGCGACGATCCACCCGATCTCGGAACCTGAGATCAAGGATGGATTTGTGCTGTTTGATCGGGGTTCGATCTCGGGAATCGGCACCGTCTCATCCTTGGACTCTCGAAATGTGAATGCGACATGGCGGGTGATCGACGCCAAGGGCAAGCATGTCTATCCCGGCTTGATCGGTGCCAGCACGCAGCTTGGCCTCACCGAGATGCAGAGCGTGCGGGCGAGCAGCGACTTCGCGGAGACCGGCGGCATCACGCCGGAGGTGCGGGCGGCGAATGCGGTGAATCCGGACTCGACGCTGCTCCCCGTCACGCGTTCGGCGGGCGAACTCATCGCGGGCGTGTTTCCCAGTGGCGGGACGATTCCCGGGCGCGCGGGCGTCATTCGGCTGGATGGGTGGACGGTCGCCGATATGACCATCCGCGATCAGGCGGGGCTGGTGGTGAACTGGCCGGTGACGCGGACGGTGAACGCGCCGTGGATGAATCAGAGCGAGGAAGAGCAACGCCGCGGCATGGACAAGACGCAGAAGATCATCGAAGAGATGATTTCGGGCGCGAAGGCATACACCGCGGCGAAGATCGCCGACCAGAAACTTCCCTCGGACATTCGCTACGACGCGATGAGTGGCATCTTTGCCTCATCCTCCGAAACCCGAGACCCGAAACCCGAAACCCGCCTCCCGCTCTTCATCCACGCGCAGGACTACGACCAGATTACCCAGGCGGTGACACTGTGCTCCAAGTACGGCTTGCGCTGTGTCATTATCGGTGGGCGCGATGGGCCCCTGTGCGCCGATCTGCTCAAGCGGAACGACGTGCCGGTGATCGTGGATGGCACGTTCAAGTTTCCCAAACGCGATGATGCGCCCTATGACGATGCGTTCACGCTTCCGGCCCGGCTGCACGCGGCGGGCATCAAGTTCTGCATCGCCAGCGGCGAAGAAACTGCCCACGAGCGCAACCTCTCAAACGCAGCGGGCATGGCCGCGGCGTATGGGCTGGACCACGAACAGGCACTGCGAGCAATCACGCTGAGCAGCGCGGAAGTGCTGGGGATCGCGTACAAGTACGGCTCGCTCGGGCTGGAGAAGAGCGCGACGCTGATCGTGACCGATGGGGATGTGCTCGAGGTGACAAGCCATGTCACCATGGCGTTCCTGGACGGGCGCGAGGTGAACCTGAGCAACAAGCAGAAGGTGTTGGAGGAGCGGTATCGCGGCAAGTATGGGGCGAAATGATTCGTGAGCGGCTTGCTAGGCCAGTGGAGGGGTAGAGGAGTAGAGGAGACGAACCGATCCCGCACTCCTCCACTCCTCGACCCCTCCACTCCTCCACTTTCCCGCGTTATCACCCCCACAGACCCGTGGGGTCCACCCCCGCCGGGCGATTCACCCTCCGTCAGGCAAACGGAGGACCACACGCGGATGGTGCAAAGCCCGGGGATGTCGTGCCCTACG
>JBKJOD010000305.1:0-6744 GCA_046593245.1 Phycisphaerales bacterium | reverse complement strand
CAAAATCTCCCTGGCCGCTCGACGCGAAAGACCAGTCAGCGACCACGATGAAGGGACACGTCAAGAGCATCTCCCGCCATATGGTCGAAGGAGAAAACGAAGAACTGGTTGTCGTCGTCTCGAACTCAAACGGGCCGGACCAGGAGATTGTCCTGGGCCCTTCGTGGTATGCAGCGGGAAACAACTCGATCGCCCTGTATCGTGGTGCTCCGATCGATGTCGATGTGTTTCAGGTCAACCGGGCAGGCAGCACCATCGCAATGGCGCACACGACTCGGATTGCCGGAAAAGACATGCCGCTGTACGACAAGCAGGGGCGCGCCCTGTGGGTTCCCAGCAGTTCTATGTCGGATCGGGACGCGTTTTCGGCGGCTCCGTTCGTGCTGGCTTCCGAGTTGAAAGGCAAGTCAGTGGATTGCCGTGGGGAGGCGTGTGGAAAAGTGAAGGATGTGGTGATGGAGTGCTCGTCCGGTCGGGTGGTGTTCCTGATCGTCGATCCAGACAAGAATTTTCTAGGGGTCGGTGACGAGAATCGCCTGGTGCCCTGGGCGATTATGACACGATCACTCGATGGAAAGGTACATTTGGACGCCGATAAGGCGATGATCACGAGTGGCCCGGCCGCGCCGTCTGATCTCAAAACGCTCAGTGCGAACAACGAGTACAAAAAGGCATTCACGACCTACGACGTAGCGGTGCCGGTGCTGGATGGCCGCCCGAAGTAAACACGAACAACACGCTCTCTCTCGCCGGGCGGTGCTCTTCTGAGAGCGCCGCCTGTCATTTTTGACACAAAATGAGCTAGAGAATGAGTCAAGGTTTACCGAGCGGTCACGGGGGTGTCACTGTGCCAGCGAAAATAGAGGAGACGGGTGAGGGGGGCAACGTGATCCGTGCCGACGCACCTGGCACACAAGGAGATCACCGATGCCCATGCTTTTGGAACTTGATCAACCGACATGTGAGGACAATGACACCGTGGGAAAGAGAGGAAGTCGTAGACGATTGACGTTGGAAGAGGAAACCGCGCTCGCCGTGGCATGGCGGGAGCAAGGGTCAAGCGACGCACGAGATCGACTGGTCGAAGCGAACATGGGATTCGTGGTATCAATCGCGCGCCGGTATCGGGCCTCGGGAGTTTCCCTCGACGAACTTATTGCCGAGGGTAATCTGGGTTTGCTCCGCGCTGTTGATGGTTTTGATCCAGCGTGTGGCGCGAGGTTCAGCACGTACGCGGCCTATTGGATCCGACAGGGCATCAGCCGCGCATTTGCGGCGAACAGCCCGCGGGGAAGGCTGGGAAGCAGGGACCGGCGGGATGTGATGGCGTTGGAAAAGATGATGCGTCAGCGTTACGCCACCATCGGTCGTGAGCCGACGATTGCCGAACTCGCTGATGCGCTGGAGTGGACGACAGAACGAGTCTGCGCGTGCTCGGTATTGTCGCGGTCGTTTGTGAGGCCTTTCTCGATCGACGAACCGCAGAAGGATTCTGAGCGCCAATCAATGCAGTACGCGGCCCCTGAGTCACAGGGACCTGCAGCGAACCAGGGTGAACTCGCGGGCGACATCGATCGCCTGCTGGAGGGTCTGACGCCCCGAGAGCGAAAAGCACTCGAAATGCGGTACGGGCTCCATGGTGCGGAACCCCAAGGATTGGATTCGATTGCCGCATCGCTCAGTTGCACACGCCGCGAGACACGCTTGGCGATGCGAACTGCGATGGCGAAACTCGCACGTAAGTGCAAAGCGGGTCGTTCAAGCTCAGGCGGTGAGCTGGATACTGTGATGGAGCCGCTCTGGGAAGCCATGGATGGGGACGGGAAATAGGAGAGTGAGCTAGGATTCACCGCAAGATCATTCTCGTTGAAATCCTGCGAGGAATAGTCGAATACGTGTAGGGGTGGTTAGCTTAAAGGGATCAACCATGCAGGGACTCATGATTCGAATCGGAAAGACCGCGGCCATTGTTGTCGTGCTGGTGGCATTTGTTGCGACCGGAGCTGTTGTTGCCGGGTGCAACACGACCGAGGGACTGGGCAAGGACATCAAATCCGCCGGCAAGGGAATTGAAGAGACGGCTTCTGACGCGAAGAAGTAACGGTATTTGCTACCGCGGAACACGCGGGAAAAGGAGCATCTGTCATGTTGTACTGGGCTGTGGTTTTCTTTATCGTCGCGATTGTGGCCGCGATTTTCGGATTCGGCGGAGTAGCCGCTGGCGCGACGTCGATCGCCAAAATCTTGTTCGTCTTGTTTCTTGTGCTGTTTGTGATCTCACTGGTCACCGGGCTGCTCCGTCGCGGATCCGCTTCCCGGGGCTGAATGAGTTGATCGCATCAGGACATCTACCACGTCAATTTTCTCAGAGGAGTGAATATCATGTCAACCGCATCACAGACACGCCAGCAAGCCAACGGGAAGCTCTCGTCGATCCACGACGAGATTTCTGAGCTTCGAGACACAGTCCGAACGGGGCTGCAAGATACCACGGAGAGCGGCGCTCGCGTTGCTCGCGCTGCCCGCGCTTCCGCCATGGATCTGGCCTCCGGAGCGAAGGACAAAGTTGTGGAAACCCGAGAAACCATCGGAAGTGCAATCGCGGAACGCCCATTCACTGCTGTGGCGATTGCCGCAGCTGCTGGAGCCGCGCTGATGGGTCTTGCGCTGATCTGGAAGCGGCGGTAGCTCAACGGCAAAGAACCAAAGCACGGTGCGGACGGTGCGTGTCCAATGGCACGCACCGTTCTGTTTTTGTAAACGTGGGGATTCGTGTAATGGAATCAGAAATACCCGCGAGATTCATGGACTGTTCACGGGTTGCTTACGTGGCTGAGTCAAGTTACTGGCAGTTGGTGAAGAAGGAAATGAAGCCTTCTTCCCCGGCGGTTCGTACAGATGTGCCCTCACACGAACGGCGCGTCGTCACCTCTGTTGGCGGCGCGTCGTTTTCTCTGCGCCCGGATGAACCGGCTCCCCATGAGTCGAGGATGGCCCGAAGCTCTTGAGCGAAACTCGACTGCCAGGTGGGTACGAAGTGGGCAAGAGTCGAGGGCGATGAGGTTGGCCTTGGGCGGGGGCGAGCGTGATCAAAGCGGACGCCGCATGATGAACTGGCCCGAAAACGGTTCGACATTTGCGTCGGGTATGGCTGCGGCAGTCCTCGATCTCGCCGTTCTGATGCGTTCGGGGCTGCGATTCGCAAGGGCCGTCGTTCAGCATGGAGGCGATGCGGATCATCATGTGCAGGGCTATTGGATGGGTGCCAAGAGGCGGCAGAAGCGGGCCAAAAAGCGCGTACGAGCGGGCATGGCACGGCACCATTCAGTAGAAACGGGGCGAGAGCGCGCGATATCCGCGGTGAACATTCGCTCGACATCGGCAGCGAAGGTCGGGCACGCAATCACCGCACTGACCTCGAAGTTGATTCGAAAGGATCGATTGTCAAGGTTGGCGGTGCTGACCACCGAAACGTCGTCACAAAGCGTGACTTTCTGGTGCATGAAGCCGGGTTGGTACTGATAGACCTTGACGCCGACGCGAAGCAGAGTCTCAAAGTATGAGAGAACTGAATAGCCGATGAGCGCAGCATCGTTCTTTTCAGGGACGAGGAGCCGGACATCCACGCCCCGGAGCGCTGCCAACTGGATGGCGCTGAGAACTTCGTCATCCGGAACAAAGTACGGCGTGGCAAGCCAGAGGCGTTGCTTGGCGCAGTTGATAATCTGGGTGTACATCAGCGAGCAGGTGTCCAGGGAATCGCCCGGCCCGCTGGCCACGATAAGAGTGCCCGCGCCCTCATCGGAAGTAGCAGCGGGAGACCAGTGCAGGTCTGGAATGCGGCGGTTGGCCCAGTACCAGTCTTCAAGAAACGTGAGCTGGAGGCATTGAACCGCCGGCCCCGTGAGGGAGAGATGGGTGTCTCGCCAAGGACCGACCTTGGGATCTTCGCCACGATATTCGCGGCCGACATTGACGCCGCCGACGAACGCGCGGACACCATCAACTACAACGATCTTTCGGTGGTTGCGGAAGTTGATGCGGAACGGTTTTTGCTTGCGCGACTTGGTTCGAAAACCGCTGCACTCGCAACCAGCCGCGCGAAGTGTGCTGATGTAGGTCGTGGGTAGGAAGTAGGAGCCGATCTCGTCATAAAGGAACATGACGCGCACGCCGCGGGCGCGAGCGGCGATCAGGAGTTCCGCAAGACGACGGCCGACGGCATCATCTCGATAGATATAGAACTGCACGAGGACGTATGTCGAGGCTTGCTGGATGGCGTCGAAGATGGCGTCGAAGGTGGCCTGGCCATCAATGAGAAGCGTGGCTTGGTTGCCCCGGGTAAATGGCATGCGAGAAAGCCGGGTCAGTGCCTCGAAGCCAGCTCGAGATCCGGTGAGCGAGAGCTCGTACGGACGAAGCTCTTCTGACAGTGACGCGGCGGCCTGATCAATCTGTCGGACACCGGAACGTCGAGCACGGACGTATCCCTCGAACTTACGCTCACCGAAGACCATGTAAAATGGGAGAGAGATCCAGGGCGTAACGACGAGCGCGATGGCCCACGCCGTCGTACCTTGGGCGGTGCGCCCTTTCATGATGACATCTACCGCGCCCCATATGCCAAGGGCGTGGACGACAATCGCCAGGACGATAAGAAAGGAGGTGAACATGTCGGGGAATACTCGGATCTGGTTGAGCCAGGTTGCGGAAGAGCGTGTTTGAGCATGACCCCAGATTCATGGTGCGCTCATGGAGATGTCTGAACAAGTGCCGCACATCTGGGTCGGAGCAATAAGTATAAAGAGTTCAGAAAGGTTGCACGAAATGGGAATAGTTCAACCGGGCGGAAATGAGCAGATACGAGTGCTTGGGGTCGCCTATGAACACGGACCGGAAATCGAACCGGCAACTGTTGCGGCTTCGCCCATGGTCATGCCCGCGAGTGCGGAGCGTGCGGCCCGCGATATCGCGGCGATCGGTGTCGAGGGGCGACCAGCGGATGCGAAATCGGGTCCGGGAATGCTACGCGTGGAGATGCTCGCGATGCTTGCCGCATTGATTATTATCGCAGTGCTTGTAGGCATCTTCGCTGGGTGGGTTCTGGGCAGCGTTATGTTGGTTGTCGGCGTCCTTGCTCTCGTGTTCAACCCCGTCATGGGTGCGACCGCGTATCGGGAAAAAGACCGGCGAGTGGCTGCTGAGCGCGAGCTGGGACACACTCCCTTGGCCGACAAGGAATGATCGCAGAGATTCGGCGGCGTGTGTAGAATAAACGGTTCACCAGTTGTAAAGGAGACACCATGTCACAGTCTGAAGCAGCATCAATGTCGTCTCAAAATGGTCCGACTCAAGAGGATATTGACGCGCTCAAGGGGGATCTCGCCGCTTTGCGAGATGACCTGCGCTCGTTCGTATCGCACGCAAAAGATGCAGCGCAGTCTCGTGCGTCGGGTGTGCGGGAGCGGCTCGCCGAAGCGGCATCGCAAGCCAGCGAAAAGGGGCGTGCGGCGAAGGATAGAGTCCAGACTCACATCGAGGACAATCCGTTCATGGCTGTCGGAGTTGCTCTTTGTGCAGGACTACTGATTGGCGCGATGGTCGCTCGTCGAACCGAGTGAGGTGCGCCATGATGAAGCATGTGTCCGAGTTGCTCGTCAAGACTGCCAATCTGGCCGAGGCCGAGGGTCGCGAGCTCCGACGCGCTGTTGGTCGGATCGGTATCGGGCTCTCGTTCTCTCTAGTTGCGGCCCTGTTGTTATTGGCAGGGTCGTCAATGGTGCTGGTTGCCATGTGGCTCGGGATGAACAGTTCGATCGGACCAACTTGGTCCAGTGCGATCACCGGCATGGTTGCCGTAGTGCTGGGCCTCGGCGCGCTCAAACTGGCTGAGAGGTACCACGCGTGAGTGCGGATTATCAATCTTCCGGATCTGATGGACGCAGGGAGCTGGGCTTTGCCACGGTTGCTGAGGCAAAGCGTGAACTGTTGGAATGGGGCGTTCGCGCTGATGCGGAGCTGCACTCGCAGGTCACCACGTCGCTGAGCTCGGCGAAGCAGGGGGTAAAGTCGCTCATTCCTTGGGCAACGCTTGGCATAACGGGCATTGGATTGCTGATGCGGCTCCTGCGTGGGCGCGGAGCCGCTAGTGAAAAGCCAAAGCAACGATCGAAGGGATCACTGCTCGGGACTGTTTTCCGCGGCGCAATTGATGCCTGGCCGATTGTCAGCATGCTGATGCAATCACGCAAGCCACGCGGCTGAGCGGGCGATTGAGCAGTCGGGCGTTCATATTGAACACGAATGGGTTTGCGAAGCTTCCATAGAGTTGGGGTGGAGGCTTTGCTGTGGGATTTGATAAACGCGCGAAGTTTGGGGAGGAGCGAGCGGTGCGCGAATCAGTCGTGGCAGGACATACGGGGCTGCCGCCCGAGGTGATGGAGTTGTTCGCGCGGCGGCGATGGGAGCCATTCGGATTTCAGTTACAGGCGTGGCGGGCGTATCTCGATGGCAGGAGTGGGTTGATCAATGCGCCGACAGGCTTTGGTAAGACATGGGCGGCATGGTTGGGTCCGGTGTTGGAGGGATTAGCGGAGGGCTCGGAAGCGGCGCGTGTGGCGGACAGTGTGAAGAAAAGAGCAGCTCGTGGGGCGGCCACGCCGGTACGGGCGATTTGGATCACGCCGCTACGAGCGCTGGCGAACGATACAGGACATGCGCTCCTGGAGCCGGTTCAAGAGTTGG
>JBKJOD010000269.1:0-2955 GCA_046593245.1 Phycisphaerales bacterium | reverse complement strand
GATCGAAGACGGCGGTGATGCCGCCATCGACGCGGGCGAGTTTTTCGCCCACGGGCGTGGTAGCAAAGCCGTTGACGCCGCGCGTGGAGCCGGGGACGCGATAGACGCGATCAAAGTGGGAGGGATTGCGGAGATCGACGGGGAGCGAGCGGGTGCTAATGCCGAGGGGCCCGACGTCACCGACGCCGGGATCAACGACTTGGAGATCGCGCCAGCGGGCGTCTTGGGCGAGCGAGTGCGCGGCGGGGGCGAGGAGGGCGCACATGGCGAAGAGGGGGAAGTGAGAGCGTGCGCGCTGCATGGTGGGGGTATCGGGTGAAGAGGACGCGGAAGGCAAAAGGCACATGGGCAGGATGCCCATGCTACGAAGAGTGAAGGCACACAGGCTGGAACGCCCATGCCACGCCGTCAGCGGAGGAGGATGCGGACGGAGACGGTGATGCCGCCATTGGGATCGGCGGCGGAGATTTCGGCGAGGATTTTGCCTTTGGCGGTCCACTGGTAGACGGCGTTCATCACCGGGCCGTCCACATCGGGGATGCCGCTGGACTCGGCGAGGACGACTTTGCTGACGATGCCGATGCGGTTGAAGGTGACTTTGAGCAGCGGGTTTTGGGGATAGGCGGTGACGCGGGTGAGCCGCGTGAAGTTGGGGCGCTTGGTGGTGATGTCCAGGCCTTGCGCGGCGGCGGGGCGGCCGGGACGAATCTCAACCGTCGCGGTTGTGGAGGAGGCGTCGGCTTCCTTGGGGCTTTGCTCGCCGGCATGTTCTCCGGTTGCGCCGGGCGCGGAGGAGACGGTGGGACCACCTGCGGGCATCGGTGCGGATGCGGTGGTAGGGAGCGCGGTGCTGGGAGTGCGGGGCGCGGGCGGGCCCATCGGCTCGGGATGAGCGAGGATTTCGGTGGTGGGTGCGGACTCGCGGGTGGGCTCGACCTTTTTGATGGTCTCGGGTGTTGCGGCTTCGGGAATGGTGGTGTCCGGCGCGGGGTCCATGAGTTCGCCGGGCTCGACGGGCGCGGGGCCGGGGAGAGTGGGGTCTGGGCGGGCGAGGTCCGGTATGCCGCGCTTGGGGCGGGTGTGTTTGTCGCCGGTGCCGTTGGCTTCGCCCTCGCGCGGCGTGGGGTTGCCGAGTTGATCGATGCCGGTGGCGACGCCCTCGCGCGGCTTTTCCCCAACGGGCTTGGTGGATTCGGGACCTTTGACACCTTCGCGGGCCGGGCGGGCTTCGGTGGGTGTGGGCTCAGCTTGCGCTTCGGCGGGCGTGGTGTCGGGAACCATCGGGGCCTGCGGCCCGTTCTGGCTGACGCCGACGGGCGCGGGTGCGCCGGGAATGCCGGGGTTGGGATCAAGCAGCGGCTGTTCAACGGTGGAGAGCGGCGCGGCGTGGGGCGTGGGATTCGCGAAGCCCATCCAGTTCTGGGTTTTCTGGTTTGATTCGTCGATGCCGAGAATGAGCTTCTGCTCGAGCTCTTCGGGGGTGAGCGGCTTGGGCGTTGGCTCGGGCGGGATGAGGAGCGCGGTGAGGTTGCGCTGCTCTGGGGAGTTTGGAGGCGTGGGGGTGAGGAGCGCGGGATCGCTGAGATCGAACGATGCTTGCGAGCCGTTCAACATTCCTGAACGCGCGCCGGACTCGGGGAGCTCGCCGGTGAAGGGAACGGTGGATGCCACCAGCACGACGATGCCGTGCAGAAGCAGACTCAGGACGACGCCTGTGTGTACACCGGAGTTGATGGAACCACCCCGCATCATGGGGGAGTTTATGCGGGGTCCGTGCGGGTGTCATTCGAGAGGTGGGAAGTGGGCTTTATGAGAAAGAAAACAGGTAGCATTCTGTCGGGATATTGCTCCTGGGGCATCGGGAGCGCGATTGCCGCGTATGGAGGTGCGGCGCGATGGACGTGGTGGCGCGTACGCGAGTGGGGGGCAAACGCATGGAGTGGTGCATGATCCGAAGCATGTTGGGTGGCGTGGGAGTTCTGGTGGCGGCGACGGTGCTGCGTGGGCAGACGCCGGCGGCTCCTGCGCCGGCTTCGGCGGTGCAAGGGCCGCAGGTGCCGACGCAGACACCGAAGCCCGCGGGCGCACCGCGTGCAATTGTGCCGACGTTGCTGATTGGGGTGCCAGCGCCGGTGCTGGGGATCAACGTGTGGCTCAAGGGCGCGGCGGTGAACGAGTACAAGCCGGGGACTATTTACGTGGTGGAGTTCTGGTCGCCGCGGGTGGCGGCGTGCAGGCGGAGCGGGCCGCTGCTCTCGGAGCTTGCGGGGTTGTACAAGGACTCGGGCGTAACGATCATCTCGGTGGCGACGATGGAGCAACAGGGGCCGGGGGTGGTGGATGCGTACGTGAAGCAGATGGGGGAGAAGCTGACGCACACGATCGGGTATGACACGACGGGAGACACGACGCGTCGGTTCATGCAGCCGAGCGGGCAGAGCGGGATTCCGGTGGCGTTTGTGGTGAACGAGCGCGGGCAGATCGCGTGGATCGGGCACCCGATGGACAATCTGGATCGCGTGCTGGCGAAGATGACGGGCGGATCGTGGGACCTGGCGAAGGCCGCAGATGAGGCACGCAGGAAAGCGGCGGCGGAGGAGAAGGGTGGGCCGCTGGTGATGCGACTGGAGGAAGAGTTCGCGGCAGGGCAGACGGACAAGGCGCTGGGGACGATGGACCAGTTGTTTGCGATAGATCCTGCGGTGATGGGGGAGTGGGCGATGACCAAGTTCGCGTACCTGCTGATGCAGAAGCGGGATGCGGATATGGCGTATGCGTACGCCGCGGCGATGTTGCAGGGTGGGCTGAAGGATGACGCGGAGACCCTGAAGGCGATCGCGTGGATGACGCTCGCGGAGCCGGGCGTGGTGCGAAGGGATATTCCGCTGGCGCGGCAGATGGCGCAGCGTGCGGATGATCTGACCAAGCACGCGGATGCCAATATTCTGGATACGC
>JBKJOD010000174.1:0-3797 GCA_046593245.1 Phycisphaerales bacterium | reverse complement strand
TTGCCAGGGGCGCAGATCTCTCGACCGGAGGGAGAGCGATCAAGCCCCTGGAAAGCAGCCCAGCATCCCTGTCTCTTTTTTCCTTCCTCGCCCGGCAGGGCGAACGCCGCGCATCGTCCACCCTGCCGGGCGGGAAAATACTATCAGCCACCCAGGGGCTTGCTCGCAGATGCTCGCCGCGTTCCTGGCAACCATGGTGCGCCCGAAGCCCGCGAAGAAAAAGAACGGACCATCGCTCCGGCCGAGTGGGGCCACACAGATGGTGCGGGAAGTGCCGCTCTTGGAGGGGAGAAGAGCGGGGCGGATACGTTCCGGCTCACCTGCTACTGCACCACGCCCTTGGTGAGTCGCATAAACGCGGTCTCAAGGTTGATGGCTTCTTCCGTGAACGTCACGATGCGGAAGCCCTGGTTGACGAGCATGTTAGGGACATCCGAGACATCGGTCTTGGAGTCCGCGTCGAAGGTGACGTGGATGACGCGGCCGTCGCCGGCGGAGGGCTTGGCGCCGGTGGGGGCTTCGATGATGGTGACGCGGGTGACGCCGGGCATTTTCTGGAGCAGCACGGCGGCCTGCTGCGTTCGATCGGCGACGGCGACGTGGACCACGTTGCCGACCTTGGCGCGGCGCATGACCTCGGCGACGCTGCCGGAGAAGAGCAGCTTGCCCTTCTCGATGATCCCCACGGTGTTGCAGAAGTCGGCGAGCTCGGGAAGGATGTGGCTGGAGATGATGATGGTCTTGCCCATGCGCTTGAGCTCTTTGAGCAGCTCGCGAATCTCGATGCGGGCGCGGGGGTCCAGACCGGAGGCGGGCTCATCCATCAGCAGGACTTTGGGGTCGTGGAGAAGAACACGCGCGATGGAGAGACGCTGCTGCATGCCGCGGGAGAGGGAGTTCACCTCGGCGGTGGCCTTGAAGTGCAGGTCGGTGAGGTCGAGCACATCGGCGACGACCTTCTTGCGCTGCGGGCCGTTGATGTTGTAGCAGGCCGCAAAGAACTCCAGATACTCGGTGACGACCATGTCCTCATACGCGCCCATGAAATCGGGGACGTAGCCGATGACGGGGCGGATCTGGCGGTTCTGATAGCCGACGGTGAGGCCATCGACCATCGCCTGGCCGCTACTGGGCTTGAGGAGCGTGGCGAGAATCTTGATGGTGGTGCTTTTGCCCGCGCCGTTGGGGCCGATGAAGCCGAAGCAGTCGCCGGGCTCGATGGACAAGTTAAGGGAATCCAGCGCGATGAGCTCGCCATAGCGCTTGGTCAGGTTGATCGTTTCGATCATCGGCACGGACGGTTCTCCAGCGGAAGCGCGGCGGGCGCGGTGTGATGGGTGCGGGGACGCGGGGAGGCGGCGGGAACGAGGCGGGCTCGCGGCGATTGTCATTCACCGGGCGCGGGGAGGGTGGAGGTATCGCCAGCGCCCGCAGGGCGGGTGGGCTGGAGGGCATAAGTAATGAATGGTTTGGGCTCCATCGGGTAGACCCAGCGGACGAACGTGCGCCCCATGACGCGCTTGCGTACTTCATCGCCGGAGAGACCATCGACGCGCACCGGGATCGGGCACTCCACCTGCTCGTCGGTGCGATCCGAGCCGAGCTCGCCGATGATGATGACGCAGGATTGCGTCATCCATCGAGAGAGATCCAGCCCGTGGGTTGAGGAACGCTGGAGCGCGACGCGGGTGTCTGCCTGGCCGGGCTGGGGCGGATAGGCCATGTCCATGAGCGAAATGGCCAGCGCGACCGAGGAGTCCGGATAGTCGCGTTCCCCAACGATGCCGCCGCCAAATGACGCTGACGGCGTCAGGTCTTTGAGAGCTTCGCTGCCGAGCATGTTGCCGACGCTCTTGGAGAAGAAGGTGTCGAGCACGAGCGGGTCGCCGGGCTTCCACTCGGGGACTTCCTGGCGCGACATGATGCGGCGGAGGCCGTCGGAGGGGTCCGCGTTGCCCGAGGGGAGCGGCTCGCGGACGAGGAAGATCTTGACGTTGCGGAGCGGCGCGGGAAGGCCGTGGACGAGGGTGCCCTCGACCATCCACTTGGGGTCGGGAGCTTTCCAGCTCGCGCGTTCGACGATACGGATTTCCTTCCCGATGGGGACGCTGGAATCCGCAATGGGATGCGGCATGGACCAGTTGATGGGGAGCGCACCGGCCCAGTCGATCTGCACCTGCTTTGTGGTGGCGCGGGCGGGAAAGGCGATGGTGTCGGGATGACGGACATCCACGATGTAGCCGCGGGCATCGGGGAAACTGGCGAAGGAGGACCCGACGGCGGGGTCCCAGGTGGCGATCATGTTCTTCCACTCGGCCGCGCCGGGGCCGGGGGGTGGGGCGATGGAGAGTTCCTGCTCGCCATAGCGTGGAAGGAAGAGGCCCATCCAAGAGCGAGCACGCTGGGTGGACTGGCCGTACACGCCGTCGATGATTGTGAGATGCCGGCCCTCCACTCGGCGGGTCTTGAGAAGGTTCGCGCCGCCCCAAGCGATGGCGGTGAAGATGCCGGTGGCGACGACGAAGGCGACCCAACTGTGCTGCACCAGGTTGCGCTGGCGGAGTATGAAAAAGCCGAGTCCGGCGATGAGCCAGTACGCGATGAAGACGACGGTGGCCAGAAGCAGGCCCATGCCCGCGCTGTTCTGGATGTTCACGGCGCTCGAGACGACGTTGAAGTCGATCAGCTTGCCAGAGCGGATGGGGTTCCAGACATCAACGGTCGCGCCGTTGGCGAGTTTGCCGCCGTTCTTAAGACCCGCGGCGATGTACGCCTGCGTCGGCGTGCGCATGCGCTTGCCGAGGATGCGGTTCCAGAACTGCTCGGCCATGAAGGCCTGCGATTTGAGATGGAGCCGGTCGCTGGCGACATCGATGCCGATGACCGTAACCATGCCCACGCCGACAAGACGGCGGACGACGACGCACTCACCATCGGGACCTGTCATGATGGGCATGGCATCGGGCGCGGCCCATTCATTGGCGGTGCCCGCAGGCGTGAAGGACTGGACTACGGCAGTGGTGGGAAGTTCGGAAAGCGTGTCGCGGGTAAGCAAGGAGCGATAGGGCGCGAGGTCGACACCCTCGGTGCGCGTGACCTTGACGCTGGGCATGATGTCTGCGAGCGGATTGGTCGGCTGGGCGAGCCAGTTCTGGCCGACGACTGGGAGAACGATGATGAAATGGCCGCCGCGTTTGACGTACTCGCGAATGGCATCGGCCTGGGGCTCGCGGATGTTGAGGGGGTTGTCCTCGGTAGCGGCGGAGGTCCAGACGAGGGCGTCCAAGGTGGAATAGCCGAACCAGCGATCGGGGATGTTGGAGACGGAGAGGCCCGGGATGATCTCGGTCAGCTCATGACCGGTCATGGCGACCTCTTTCTTGGGATCCGCCGACCAGGAGTACTGCTCCAGACCGGCGGTCTTGCCGCCGATGATGCCGATGAGGCCGATACCGATCGGGGCGGTCTGTCGCTGGTTCACAGCGTAGCGATAGTGACCGAGCATGCGGCCGGGGAGATATTGCTGCTGATCGCCCCCCTCCACGTCCGGGGAGATGGTGCCCGCCTCGGCTTCGAAGGCGGTGATCTCAAAGGTATCCTGATTCGCGAAAGGGACGTGAAGATACATCCAGACGAGCTGGGTCTGCCCGGGATTGGTGATGATGATGCGCTGCATCTGAGCGCTGTCGCCGTCGATGTCCTCGCACTTGAGGCGGACCATGACGTTGCGGGCTTTGTCCGCGCTGTCGGTGATGGCGAGCCAGACACCGGCGGCTTCGCCGGGGCGGGTGATGTTG
>JBKJOD010000153.1:0-3953 GCA_046593245.1 Phycisphaerales bacterium | reverse complement strand
TCCAGCTTTGGGCTGATCAGCACGCCTGGATCGATTCTCTGCGCAATGAACTGAACGGCGTGCTACTCGCGATTACACATCTGCGATGCGCACAGCGCGAATCCCCAGGAACAATGGGATTTCCACGCGCGCGCGATTTTCTTCCGGGGCCCGTGGCCCGGAACTCGCAGCGCGTTTGCTCGGCCATTCGCGCAGATCGCTCACCAGGAGCCCCGCCTTGGACAGCATCTCCACGTACGCCCCGATTGGTCGGTGGAAGGTTGGCGTTGAGACCTCGCCGCCGCGTTTGCCCGCCGCCGCCTTGCCTGGGTGCATCTTGATCTCCCGCTTAAAGGGAGTGAGATACGCGTCCGTGCGCCGGAACTGTCGACTCGCCTTCTCGTCCCATCCCCAGTGGCTCTCTCCGGGAACGCGAAAACACGGATGGGTGATGATCGCAACGAACACTCCACCGGGCTTGAGCGCAGCGGCGATCGCCTGCAGCGCGGGCTCCATCGGATCAAAGTTGGAGAGCGCCATGATGCATGAGCACCGGTCGAAGTCGGTGAGTTTCAGTGCGCGGAGGTCGCGGGCATCCGCGACATGATACGTGATCTCCGGTGACCGCTTGCGCGCCGCTTCGATGAGTTTCGGTGCCGCGTCCACACCGGTGACCTTCGCGCCAATCGCGGCCAGCCGCCGACACAGAATGCCCTGACCGCAGGCAACGTCGAGCACGCTCATTCCCTTGCGCACGCCGAGCAGTTCGGCCGCGCCGGGGAGGATGACATCCTCGTAGTGGTCGCTGCCCTTGTCTTCCAGCAGTGTGTCATACCACTCGGCGACCTGATTCCAAGAGGTGTCATCCCGCGGCGTGACGACGGGCGCGGGAGTGGTGGGTGCGACCGGTGAGGAGATCGGCTTGAGCGCGGGCTTCGTCTCCGCAGAACCGACAGCGAAGTCCTCGCTCGGCTTGGTGAACTTCATGCCAACGGCCTTGAAGAAACTTGGCGGTGGAGAGGACTCGAACATCACCTTCTTGCCCGTTGCCGGATGGGTAAACCCGAGTTCCGCCGCGTGCAGGCCCAGCCGCGTGATCGGGTCCGTGGTGCCGCCGAATCGCCGATCGCCCACCAGTGGGTGCCCAAGTTCCTGCAGGTGGATGCGGATCTGGTTCTTGCGCCCGGTCTCCAGACGCACTTGCAGAAGCGAAAGCCCATAGGCCGCGCCGATCACGCGATAGTGGGTAACTGCTAGTTGTTTCGCCCCGTCACGCCCGCGGCCCGAGCGTGCCTGATCGCCCCCGCGATCCTCCGCGATGTACGACTCTCGCGTGCCCTGAGTGCCCGCCGCGCCGATTTCGCCCTCAGCGAGTGCGTAGTAAATGCGGTGCGCCGACTTTTCGTGGAACTGGTCCTTGAGTGCCTCAAACGCCTCTGGCGTCTTGGCGAACACCAGCAGGCCCGAGGCCTCTTTGTCCAGCCGATGAATCACCCACGCACGTCCCGGCTGCATCGCTCGCTTGCCGGAATCATCCGTCCGTCGAGCCCGGCGCATCGGTGCGCTCTGTTTAACATGCTTCTTTACGTAGTCAAAGAGCGTCTCGCCCTCGCGAGCCGACGGTCGTGCATCACGCGAGCCCGTTGCCCGCGCCGGGTCCGCGCTCACCAGCCCCGTGGGCTTATCTACGACAATGACATCGTCGTCCTCATGCACGATGCGAACATTGCGGGCGATGAACTGGGTACGAAGATTGGGAGAGCGTGGAGTCATGGGCCGTGAGCGGTCGAAGTCGCGGAGCTGGCCGCGGGGACGGAATGAGTTTCAAGATGATCCAGCAGCCAATCCGCAAAGGCAGTCTTGGCAATGCTCCCCGGAGTTTGATCCACAACTCCCGCAGGACCGAGGAGTGTTGCCTCGATTGTCAGCGCGTCCATTGTCTCTAAGGGATTTGCCACGATCAGGTCCAGCCCTTTGCGTGCCACCTTTGCGGCCGCGGACGCGAGCAGTCGCTCTCGGGGCTCGAGCGCAAAACCAACAATCGTCTGCCCGGGATGCCGAAGCTTCGAACATGCGGCGAGCAGGTCCGGGGTGGGCTCCAGTTCGAGGGTCAACCCGCCATCAGAGCGTTTGAGTTTTCCCTGCATGGCGTCCGGGCGATCGGTCAGCGGCTTGGGCCGGTAGTCTGCCACCGCCGCAGCCATTATGAGCGTGCCGGACAAGGGAAAATGGTGTGCCAGCAACCCTTCAAGGTCGGTGGTCGTTCGGAACCGGATGACTTCAACACGCGAATCTGTTGGGGACAGCGACGTGGGGCCAAGCAGCAGGGTGACCCGCCACCCTCGGGCGGCGGCCGCGTCGGCAAGTGCCACCCCGAGTCGTCCCGATGATCGGTTCCCGATGTATCGCACGGCGTCGATCGGCTCGTGCGTCGGACCGGCTGTGATGAGCAGCTGGCGTTCGGCGCGGCGGGTCGGTGTTGTGTGATTGGTTGGCACGGGGAGGTGAGCTGATGAAGAGAGGCACATGATCGTACGGTCCTTGGATTGATGATCCCGCACAAAGTGAGGGGGAAGCAGGAAAGTGGGGGGCTAGGATCAACGTACCGCCTCACCATGGGCGGACGTTCTGATAGGATGCCGGTGGGTGTCTCCGGCTACAAGTTGCACGTCCACGCGAGAAACATGCACGTCTATGGCTCGATCGCGCAAGAAAATCGGTGAGGTTCTCGTCGGATGGGGACTGATTACGCAGCCCCAGCTCGACGAGGCATTGGCCAAAAGCAAGTCCAGCGGAAAGCGGGTGGGCGAAACGCTCGTCGAGCTTGGCCATGCCAAAGACGAGCAGATCGCCAAGGCCCTGGCCCACCAGCACGGCATGGAATATGTCGATTTGTCCGCCGCCACGATGGCCGGCAAGGTCGATGCCAAGCTGATTCCTGAAGAGTTGATCAAGAAGCATCTGGTTCTGCCGCTTTCCAAGTCCGGCGGGCGGCTGCAACTTGTCATCCATGATCCGACAGATATCGAAACCCAGGATCTGCTCCGTTTCCGACTGAACACGGAACTCGACCCCCGGCTGGCACCCAAGAGCCAGATCAAGTGGTACATCGAGAACAAGCTGAATGGTCAGGCGGGCCCGTCTGCCAATGGCAAGCCGACCGAGTCGCTCACCAAAGACATTAAAATGGTCGGCCCCGGTCAGTCGCTGGTGAGCGAATCGATCGATCGATCAATCGACCGCTCGGTGGATCGCTCCGTGGACCGCTCGGTGGACAAATCCATCGATCAGGCCGCGGATGATGCGCCGATCGTCAAGCTCTGTTCCCGTATGTTGGTCGAGGCCTGCAACATGCGGGCCAGCGATATCCATATCGAGCCAATGGCCGATCGCGTGCGTCTTCGCTATCGCATCGACGGTGTCTGCATCGAGCGCGACAACCTGCCCAAGCGCATGCAGAACGCGGTGCTGAGCCGCATGAAGCTGATGGCAGGCATGAATATCGCTGAGAAGCGCGTGCCGCAGGACGGTCGCATCAAGATTCAGAAGGACGATTCGCAGGTGGACTTTCGCGTGTCCGCGTGCCCGGCGTATCACGGCGAGAGCATCGTGCTGCGTATTTTGCGCCCAGACTCGGTGAAAATCGGCCTTGTGAATCTCGGCTTCGAAGAAGACAACTTGGGCATTTTCAACCGCATCATCCGCCGCCCGAACGGCATTTTTCTCGTCACCGGCCCGACCGGCTCGGGCAAGACGACAACGCTGTATTCGGCGCTGGACGTGCTGAACCGCCCTGACAAAAAGATCATCACCGCCGAAGACCCCATCGAATACAACTTCGAGGGCATCAACCAGGTGCAGATCAACGAGAAGATCGGCCTCACCTTCAGCATGGTCCTCCGCACCATGCTCCGTCAGGCGCCCAACATCATCCTCGTCGGCGAAATCCGTGACCGTGAAGTGGGCGAGATCGC
>JBKJOD010000122.1:0-4342 GCA_046593245.1 Phycisphaerales bacterium | reverse complement strand
GTGATGTTCTCCGCACTGGTGGCCGCCGCACGCAACGAGCCGGCAACGTATCGCCCCGTGCTGGAGAAGTTCTTCGCCGCGATGGACCTTTATTGGGACAAAGCCGCCAAGATTCCCGGCTACGAACCCGCCCCCACACAAGGCGACGGCCATGACAAGTACTACGACGACAATCAGTGGATGGTCATCACCTTCATGGAGGCGTACGAACTCACCAAGGATGCGAAATATCTCGATCGAGCGCAGGAGACCTTGAAGTTCTCCCTCAGCGGCTGGGACGACACCCTCGGCGGCGGTATCTGGTGGCACGAAAAGCACAAGGGCGATGGCAAGAACACCTGCGCCAACGCGCCAGCCGCCGTGGCGAGTCTGCGGGTGGCTCGATATCGCCATCAATCCGAGAACATCCAGTGGGCGCGAAAGCTCGTCCGGTGGACGAGCGAGCATCTGCAAGACAACGACGCCCTCTTCTTCGACAACCAACGAGCCACCGACAATCACATCGGCCAGCACAAGTACACCTACAACACCGCTCTCATGCTCCGCGCCAACTTGGGCCTGTACCGCGCTACCGGCGAGAACGGCTTTCTCACCGAAGCCAAACGCATCGGTGATGCGTGCAATACCTTCATCAATGACAAAACCGGTGGCTATCGCGACTCCATGAAGTTCAGCCACCTGCTCGTGGAAGCCGACCTGGAACTCCACCGCGTGACGAACGATGCCGCTACTCTCGCTCGCGCTCGCCGCAACGGCGAACTTGCTTGGGCCAAGTGGCAGGCCTCACCGCCCAGAGAGCTGATCGAACAGGCCGCTATCGCGCGAATGCTCTGGCTGCTTGCGGAGCAGGAAACAGAAGCGGGTCGTGCGTTCTGGAAGGCGGCAGACCAAGCGGCGACAATTGGCGGCTCGTGATACCCGCGCGAAGCCCTCGATCCGCCGCTGCGAGCACGCGAAGCAACGATTACCCGTTCGCACGAGGCATCACCGTATCGCTTGAACTGTCATCCGCCGCAGGGCACTCCATGCTCTTCGCATACATCCCCGATCGATCAAAGCAGCACACCCGCCGCTTCCCCTTCAAGAGCATGTCGCACGCCTTCTGGATGCGAATCCCCCGAGTCTCTGCCCGCTTGCCGGATGTGATCCACTGAATCCAATCTCGCCGCGCCATCGGCGTGATGTCAGACCACACATCCCGCACCCCCTTCGACGCGGCCGCAAGTGCCCGGTTCAGATCGGCCGGAACCTCGGGCTCCGGCTCCTCCCCCACCGCCACCGGTGCTATCTCCAGGGTGACGACATCGCCCACCTCCGCCCCAGCTCCTTTACGTATCTTCCGGTCCACCTTCAGCCAGTGCCCTCCTCTCCCGTCCGGCTCCAAAGTGGCTCGAAAGGGAAAGCCATTGATCGTGCCTTCAACCGAAACCATGCCCCGCGACGAGAGCTTCGCGCTGGCTTTCTTTGGGACCGTCAGAAAAGCCCATGAAGCGGGTCTGCCAGAGAATCCACTCTCATTGGAGTTCCTCTTTGGCTGCAAGAGTGTCGCGGTGAAGCGAATCTTTGCAGCGGCTCTGGCGGTCGATTTGGCCATCCCATGTATTTCCTTGCCAAGATTCGCTGGGATCGTTGGAGTGGTGGGCCGCTTGAAGAGCGTACCTCCTTATTCACAAATGAGAAAGCCCCTCGATGTTCTCATCGAAGGGCTTTACTCTGAAACAAGTCGGGGTGACAGAACACCAAGAAAATTTTTCTTGGAGGGCGTTAGGGGGCTAGAGCCCGGCACTCGCTGTTTGTTGGCCTCGGAATTGCCTTGACAGGCACAGTGACCCTTCAAACCCGTACACTCCCCGCTCATGCACCCAGCCACCATTGGTCCATTCCAGATCCAGCGTGAACTCGGCCGTGGCGGCATGGGCGTGGTGTATCTCGCCACCGACACCAGACTTGACCGGCAGGTCGCCATCAAAGCCCTGCCCGCGGACCTGGCCGCAGACCCCGATCGCCTCGCACGCTTCCAACGCGAGGCCAAAGTCCTTGCCTCGCTCAACCACCCCAATGTCGGCGGCATCCACGGGCTCGAACAAGCAGATGGTCACCAGTATCTGGTCTTGGAGTACATCGAAGGCGAAACGCTCGCGGATCGACTTGCAAGTGGACCGATCCCGGTCACCGATGCGTTGACGCTCGCCAAGCAGATCGCCGAAGCTCTCGAAGCCGCGCACGAGAAGGGCATCGTCCACCGCGACCTTAAGCCCGGCAACGTGATGGTGACGCCCGATGGCGTGGTCAAGGTGCTCGACTTTGGCCTGGCTCGGACCGCCGAAGGCTCCCCGTCCACGACCAATGCCGCAATAAACGCCGATTCGCCAACTTTGACGACTCCCGCGCGGCACTCCCCGACTATTCCCGGCGCCATCATGGGTACCGCGGGATACATGTCGCCCGAGCAGGCCCGCGGCAAGCCGGTGGACAAACGCTCGGACATCTTTTCCTTCGGCTGCGTGCTCTATGAGATGCTGACCGGCACAATGCCCTTCCGCGGCGAGACCGTCGCCGACTCGATCGGCGCCACGCTGCACAAGGAGACGGATCTGGGTCTGCTGCCGCCGGGCACGCCGCGACGAGTGCGCGAACTGCTGACCAACTGCCTCGCGAAGGACAGACGCAACCGTTTGCACGACATCGGCGACGCTCGGCTGGATCTCGAGCGGGCCATCGCGGGAAAGGAATCGGACATCATCGAGCCGGGCGCGAGCAACCCGCGCAGGCTCATGCCAACAATCCTGATTGGTCTGGTCGGCGGATTGTTGATGTTCGTGCTGGGTGCCGGGCTCTGGCGTGCATTCGGACCGCGACCCATCGCCACCGTTGAGCCACGGTGTGTAACCATCAACATGCCGCCCGAGATCGTCGTTTCGAGTGGGAATCTGACCGACGACGGTCGCACGCTCGTGGTTACTGGGCGGCCCAGAAAGCCCGGCTCTGAAGGCCAAGCCACGACAAGGCTCTACGTTCGTCCGCTGGATCGATACGAGTTTCAACCGCTCGCCGGAACTGAAGGCGTTCTCTGGGGGACCCCAACCAGAGACGGACGGAGCCTCCTCTTCACGGCCACCTCCCCGCAGTCATCCGCAGGTCTGCGCCTCGCCATCGTGCCGATTGACGGATCGGCGCCTGCAACGACCGTCGCCGAACTGCCGACGGGTGGGCAGGGATTCGCGCAACTCTCGAACGGCGATATTCTGCTCTCAGACGGTCCGACTTCGTTCGCGCGACTTTCGAAGAGTGGCACTCGATCGGCGTCGACCGCCATGGATGCTGGGCGTCCCAACGTGGCATTCATCCAGCTTTCAGGCAATGAACTGCCGGACGGGCGGCATCTCCTGGTGACTGTGGTGACATACGGGTCGCGCGGCTATCTCTGGAGTCTGGGTGCGATGGAGATTGAGTCCGGGCGCGTGAAGATCCTGGTCGAGGATGCCGGGCCCAACATCTATCTCCCCTCCGGACACATCGTGTTCTCCCGGGCCGACGCCATTCTCGCGGCGCCGTTTGACCCGGTCGCCGTGGAGTTGCGGGGCCCGCCGGTGGCGGTCTGGGGCGGGCTCTCGTCGGAAATGCCCATCAACCCCGGGGGCTTTCGCCTCACCGACTCGGGCACGCTCATGTACAGGCCTCCTCCGCCCGGCGGATGGAACTATGGCATGAGCATCCTGAGCGCGGACGGGAAGCTGGAGCTGTGGCTGGGCGAGCTCAAGTGGCTGATCTACATGTGGCCTTCGCCCGACGGTCGGCGAGTGGTGATGACGACGGCCAACGCCCGCAACCTCTACGCGCTCCAGGTCTCGCCGGTCGACCAGCCGGATCTGTTAAAACTGACCGCCGAGCCGAACGCCGATTGCGATGGCCCGACCTGGTCCCCCGATGGCAAGCAGATCGCCTATGCGCGGATCGGGAAGGACGACGCCGACGGCATCTACGTCATGAGCGCCGAGTCGGGAACGCCGCGCCGGGTCTTCAAGCCCGCCAAATCGGATCAGTTCTTCTTTCCCAGTGCCTGGCTCCCAGGCAACGCCGGGCTGCTGATCACGCACCTAGAGATGGGCGGTACCAAGCCGAAGATCATGCGTCTGCCGCTGGGTGACAAAGAGGCAACCGTCGCTGATCTCATTCCGTTTGTTCCCTCGGAGGCCAATCGCTTCTACGCCGTGCTCTCGAGCACTGGGCGCGTGATCGCGTTTGCGAGCGATGAGTCCGGCAAGAATCAGATCTGGATTGCGGAACTACGACCGAATGGAGAGACCGGCAGGCCGATCATGGTGAAGACTCTCGGGGTCCG
>JBKJOD010000119.1:0-7671 GCA_046593245.1 Phycisphaerales bacterium | reverse complement strand
GGCCATCATCCAGCTTCCAAAGTGCGTCCAGAGCAACGTGAACATGAGCACCAGCGAGACCAACCCGAGCGTGACGATGGTGCGCACCGCTTTCTGGCGGCTCTCAAACTGACCCTCAACGCGGACGGTGTAGCCCTCCGGCAGTTGCAGACCTTCCTTCAGCGCCTTCTCAATCGACTCGGCGGTGCGCCCGAGGTCCTGCCCCTGCACGTTGCACGCCACGACAATGCGCCGGAGGCCATTCTCTCGTGCTACTTCATTTGGCGCATAATACTGTTGGATTTCTGCAACATCTGAGATCAGCGCGACCGCTCCAGACGGAGAGACGAGCCGGATGTCTCCGAGCGCACGCAGCGCGGCCTCGCCCGCCTCGCCCTCACCGCCCGCCGCGCCGACCAGCCAGGGGTCATCGAACATCACGACCAAGTCGTACGTGCGCAGGCCATCAAGCACTTCAGAGACTACCTTGCCGCCGACGGCCGTCTGGAGTGTGTCCACGAGCTGCGCAACAGTGAAGCCGTACACAGCCGCGCGTTCGGAATCGACGCGGACACGCACCTGTGCCACCATCACCTGCTGCTCGACAGCGAGATCCGTCACGCCCGGCAACGCGGCCATCTTGCCGCGGGCCTGCTCGGCGAGCCCTCGAAGCCGTGCGAGTTCGGGGCCGAACACTTTGACCACGATCTGTGCCTCAACCCCGCTTTCCAGATGCTCGATGCGGTGGCCGATTGGCTGGCCGACGGAGACGATGACGCCGGGGAGCTCGCCGAGCTTCTCGCGAATCTCACGGAAGACCTCGCGGCGTGAACGAATCTTGCCCTGCGGCGTGCGTTCACCTTGCGCATAGGTCTTCTTCCCCTGCGCAAAGGCGTTCGCTTCTTCGGGCTTGAAGAAGTCCACTTCCAGTTCAGTCGCGTTCACGCCCAGCGCGTGCTCATCCTGCTCCGCGCGACCAGTTCGGCGCGCGACCCGCTTCACCTCGGGAACTTCCAGCACGATCTTCTCGGCCCACGTGCCGATGCGATTGGATTCCGCCAGCGCGATGCCCGGAGCGCTGGTCACACTCACGACTGCGGACCCCTCATTGAATGGCGGCAGAAACTCTGTACCCATTCGCGTCGTCAGCACCACACCGATGCCGACCAGCAGCACGCAGACGCCGACAACGATTCCTGGCCGCGGCATCGACACGTCATACGCCCAGAGTGCGGCTCGCTTGCACGCCCGCAACACCGGTCCATCCGATTCCTGCCCTTGCGGTTTGACTTTCTGCTTCCCTCTCCCCAGCAGCAACCATGCAAGTGCCGGCGTCACCGTCATGCTCACCACCATCGACGCGAAGATCGACACGATGTACGCGTGCGCCAGCGGACTGAACAGCTTGCCGCTCAGACCGGGCAGAAACAGCAGCGGCAGGAAGACCAGCAGCACGATCGCCGTTGATACCAGGATCGGCCCGCGCACCTCGCAAGTCGCCTCGAACACCACGCGCATGGTGCTGCCCTTGCCGCCGCGTGCGCGATGCTCGGCTAGTCGCCGGAAGATGTTCTCCACCCCCACCACCGCGTCGTCCACCAGTTCGCCGGTGGCGATCGCGATGCCGCCCAGCGTCATGGTGTTCACGCTCTCGCCCAGGAGCTTGAAGGCGATGAACGTGCTAAGGATGCTCAGCGGCAGTGCGGTGAGCGTGATGAGCGTGGTCCGCACGTTCATCAGAAAGAGCGCCAGCACGATCACCACGAGGATCGCCCCATCGCGCAGTGCTTCACGCACGTTGCCGACGGAAGATTCGATGAAGTGCGATTGCCTGAACAAATCCGCGTCGAGCACCATGCCCTTGGGCAAGCTCGGTCGCAACTGGTCCAGCCGCTCATCCAGCCGCTTTGTCAGTTGGCGGGTGTCGGCTCCCGGTTGCTTGCCGATCGCCAGGATCACGCCGGGCTTGCCCATGACCGAAGCATCGCCACGCTTGCCCGCGGCGGGCCCTTCCACCACTCGGGCCACATCCCGAACCCGAACCGCAATGCTGTGGCCGCTCTCCTTCGTCATGCGCGTCGTCACCAGTGCGCTGGCAATCTCTTCCGCGGTCCGCAATCGACCGACATTCCGAACAATGAGTTCTGTAGACGAACCGATCAGAAATCCACCGCCGGTGTTCTTGTTCGCCGCGCTGAGCGCACGTTCAAGATCATCGAGCGTCAGTTCATACAACCGCAGCTTGTCCGGGTCCGTCTTCACCTGAAACTGCTTGACGTCGCCGCCTTGCACAGTGACTTGCGCCACGCCAGGAACACTCAGTAGCCCCGGACGCAGAATCCAGTCCGATGCGTCCCGCAGCTGCATCTGGCTGAGCGTTTCAGATGACACGCCAACCAGCATCACCTCTCCCATGATGCTCGCCACCGGCCCCATTTGTGGCGAGACTTCCTTCGGCAACCGGTCCCGCACCTCCGCCAGCCGCTCCTGCACGATCTGCCGGCAGCGATAAATATCCGTTCCCCACGCATACTCCACATGCACGATCGAGAGCCCGATGCCAGAGACGGAGCGCACGCGTTCCACGCCCGCCGCGCCGTTCACAGCGTTCTCGATGGGCGCTGTCACTTGCTGTTCGACTTCTTCGGGCGCCAGCCCGTGCGCCTCGGTCAGGATCGCCACCGTCGGACGATTGATGTCCGGCAGCACATCGATCGGCAGGTCACGTGCCGCCATGTAGCCATATACGCAGAGCGCCAGCGCGGCGATCAACACCAGCACGCGCCCCTTCAATGATGTCGCAACCAGCAGTTTCAGCACCGCGATATCCCTTCAGCAAGCATTCCGCTCCTCGAATCCAACTCCCAATCCATCGTCCTTCGCTCAGTGCGAATGCCCATCGTGCTCATGGTCGTGCTCATCATGCCCGCCCGCAGCGGCTTTCGGTCGCAGTTGTGTGAGCAGATACGCGCCATGCGTTACGACCACATCACCAGGCGTCAGCCCTTCTTTCACTTCGACCACCCGATCATCACGCGAGCCAGGAATAACATCGCGCTTCACATACGCATCACCGTCTTTTACAAACACAAACTGCAGCGCCCCATCACTCACCAGCGCACCGACGGGCACCACCACCATCCGCCCGGAATCCTCGCCCCCCATGCGAGCCACCGCCAGCGAGACAAACATCCCCTCGCGCAGCATGTTCTCGCCGCTCGGGTTCACCACCGAGATCAACAGATGCGCCGTGCGCTTGATCGGGTCCACCGTCGGGCTCATCCCCTTCACCTGCCCCATCGCGATCGGGGCATCCTCCAGCGGCGATCCCGGCCTGCGAATCCGCACCTCCGCACCGATTGCGCCGCCGAGCTCCCCGATCACCGACTCCGGCAACTCACCTTCAATGAGCATTTCGGAGTCATCCACGATCGTCACGATCGGCTTCCCCGGCTCCACGCCCTGCCCGAGCACCCCCTCGCGCTGCGTCACGATCCCATCGATCGGTGCGTGCAGCACGAACACGCCGCCGCTCTCCCCCTCGCGTTTCGCTTCATCGTCTTTGTCCGTCCCCGCAGGATGAGCGTGAATAATCTCAATCGCCCCACGCATCGCCGTGATCGACTTCGCCGTCGCCTCCTTGATCTTCTCAAGCGATGTCATCGTCTTCTCCGCCTGCGCCTGCGAGATCTGCAGCGTCTGCGCCTGCGATCGCTGCTGCACCGCCGCGCTGCGCTTCTGGCTCAGGACGTTTGGCCCGACGGCCTCGCCGCCTCCCTCAAGTCGGGCAACCTCCTCCTCCAGCAGCCGCGCCTGGGTTTCCGCTGCCGTGACCTGATTCCGGAGCTGCGCGATGTTCGATCGGGTCATCGCGACCTCACTCTCGGCGTGCTCATATTCGATCTCCGTTTTGTGCATCTCGTTGGTCATCTTCGCAAGCTCTGCCGACTGAACCTCACCGATCGCGTCGCCGCGCTTGACGCGCTGCCCTATGCGCACATCCAGCTTGGTGATCGACCCCGCCACCGCGCTGGCCACCACACGCTGCCGCTCCGGCATCGCTCGCACCGTGCCCGTCAGCCGCGCCGTGCGCTGCACCGCGCCGAAATCAACCTCGGCCGTTTTCAGCCCGATGTACTTGGCCGTCAGTTCCGACGGCCGCCGCGGCGAGTCCAGATCAAAAGCACCTGAGCTTGGCGCCTCGTGCGGATCATGGGCCCACACCGGCACCAGCACGCACGCAACCACCACCACGCCAAACCCCGCTGCGCCGATTGTCCAGGTCTTCATGTCGTATCTCCTGACCACACCATGTTCCCACAGCCGTGTGGGATTCGCACATCGCACTCAAATCGGTCATTTACACCAGATCACACGCCAGAGATACCTCGGCACTTGCCGAATCCCGGTCCATGATCGCCCACGCTCAACGCGCACCCGGAGCGCACGTTCCCGCAGGACTTCCGTTTGATCTCAAATAGTCAGCGCGCAGTGCAGGCGCAGCAGCGTTCGCTCACCCGCCCCGGCCGTCCCCGCCGCGCTCTCCGCCCACATGCTCGCCTTCGGCCCCGCACCCACCAAGCGGCAATCAACAGCCACCTCACAAGCCACATACCCCACAAGTGCCGGTTCAAAGTCCAACACGGTCAGCGTCGCTTGCGAAGCGATGCGGTGCTGCACGCCGCAGCCGCAATCAGTCAGACACCCAGCGGGAATCGGGCGAGACTGCTCGTGATCCTGCTCATGGTGCGCAACTTGGGCCACGTGCGAGTGCGAGTGCGAGTGCGAACGCACCCCAGCATCGTGTTGCACGCAGCACCCATGCCCCGCGACCATCCGGCTCCCGATCATCCACGCCGCCACCGTGTCGGTCCAGCAAAAGCACGTCGGCACATACGCCGCCAATGCCAGCATCACCGCCACAAGCATGAACTTTGATCGAACGATGGGAAAGCCCTCTGCCAGCAGTGTATCAGGTTCACGCGCGGCGTGCACCCGCCCAAGCAGCCCGATACTCCCCCACCCCTGCACCTCGTTCTACGCCCGTCCGGATCAAATGCTGCATCCAACCCTCATTTTCCGATGAACATTCCCCATTGCCACGCATCGAACCCCGCACCCGGTTCCGCGGTATCAACCCCGATCATCCGCCACCGCCCCGATTTCCGCAGCCCACCCCACTCCCCCGATTTGACATCCCTCTTCCCCCCTCCCACCCTTCCCCTTCTGTCCCACGAGCGAACCCGGAGCCCACAGCACATGCCCAGTACCACGGATGGTTCTCGCAGCCGTCTCCTTCTCGGCGTCGGAGGGGCGAGCGCGATCGTGCTCATCTCCCTCGCTGGATGCGCGGCCTCCTCCACGCAAACCGCGTCCAGCCCAACCACGTCAACCGGCCCGAAGGAAGACCCCCGCATCGTCGAGCTGCGCTCCGGCGTGCGTTCCATGGTCGGCAACGCGCGTGACCGCGTCTTCCCCGCGCTGGTCAACATTGACGTCGTGGTTCTTGAGTATCAAGGCGGCAAGGAAGCCAAGGCCCGCCAGGGCGGCTCCGGCACCATCATCTCTCCCGATGGATACGTACTCACCAACGCCCACGTGACCGATCAGGGCCACAAGTTCTGGTGCGTGCTCTCAGACAAGCAGCGCATTCCCGCCACGCTCGTCGGCGAAGATCCGTGGACCGATCTCGCGGTGCTCAAGATCGATACCGCAAAGCTGAAGGACCCGACCAAGCCACTCCCCACCGCATCGTTCGGGGACTCCGACCAGCTCGTTGTCGGTGACTACGTCCTCGCGATGGGCTCCCCCTTCTCCCTCTCGCGCACCGTCACGCTCGGCATCGTCTCCAACACCGAGCGCGTGCTCACCTCCGCCAGCGAGGGTGATGACCTCATGCTCAACGGCGAGCAACGCACCGGGCTCTTCACCAACTGGATTCAGCACGACGCACTCATCAACCCCGGCAACTCCGGCGGCCCGCTCGTCAATCTCCAAGGTCAAATCGTCGGCATCAACACCCGCGGCGGTGCGGGCATGGCCTTCGCCAGCCCCTGCAATCTCGCCCGGAATGTTGCCGAAAATCTCCGCACCCGCGGCGAGGTTCTCCGCTCCAGCATCGGGGCCAACTTCCGCCAAACGCAGAACACAGGCATCGACGAGGGTGTGCTGGTAGATTCGGTTGAAACCGGCGGGCCAGCATTCGCCGCCGGTCTACGCCCCGGCGATGTCGTCGTCACCATTGACGGCAAGCCCGTGAATGTCCGGTTCTCCGAAGAAGTCCCGCCGCTGCTCAAGCAGGTCGCCGAGCACCCCATCGGTTCCACCATCGCGATCAGCTACATCCGCGCTGGTCAGCGTGCCGACGCGACCATTACCACCGAAAAGCTCCTGAAGGACAAAGGCGAAGAGGCCGCCCTCCGCGTCTGGGGTCTCACCGCACAACGCATCACCGAGCGCGCCGCGCAGCTGCGCAAACTCCCCGGCACCAAGGGTGTCATCGTCACCTCCCTCCGCAGCGGCGGCCCAGCCGAGCAGGCCGAGCCAAAGCTGAACTGGGGTGATGTCATCCGCGCCGTGGACGGCACCCCGATCAACGCCCTGCAAGACCTCATCGAAAAATACAAGCAGGTCGATTCGATGAAGGACAAGCCCGAGTATGTCCTCATCGAATACGAGCGCGAGGGCAAGTCGTATCTCACGCTCATCAAACCCAAGCCCGAAGATCGCCCCGATCCGCCACCAGAACTCCCCAAGGCCTGGATCGGTGTCGCCACTCAGCCCGTGGTAAAAGCCATGGCCGAGAAGCTCGCCAGCGGCTCCACCGCCCCGGACCAGAAGGGTTTCCGCGTCGTCCGCGTCTATTCAGGCACCAACGCAGCCAAGTCCGGGCTGAAGGTCGGAGACATTATCTACTCCATCGATGGCTCCAAGGTGCAGCCCAAGGGTCTCCAGGAAGCCGGCCTGCTCAACCGCGAAGTGCGGAAGATGTCCATCGAGCAGAGCATCGTCCTCGGTGTCTATCGCAACGGCACCCCGACCGAAGTCAAACTCGATCTGGAGCGCACCCGCCAAACCGCCGAAGAAGTGCCGCGCGTTCGCAACACCGACTTCGAGCTTTCCGTTCGAGAGATCACCTTCTTTGATCGCGAAGACCAGAAATGGACCGACGATGTCAAGGGAGTCATGGTCGATTCCACCGAGCCCGCCGGTTGGGCTGGCCTGGCGGGCATCCAGCCCGGCGATCTCATTCAGAAGATCGGCGACACCGACATCACCGACACCGCTTCCTACAAACGCGCCATGGAGAAGGTCAAGCAGACCCAGCCCGATCGCGTCGTCTTCGTCGTCTACCGCGGCGTCCGCACCTTCTTCCGCTTCGTCGAGCCCGACTGGAAGCCCACAGAAAAGAAGCCCGCAGCGAACTGATTTCCCAGCTCTTTTCCTGTCCTCATCCTGCTCCTAATCATAATCATAATCGTCCCAATTTCCCCCCCAAGCACTGCAATCACCTCACTCTCGGAGCCATCATGACTCGCACTCTTTCCATCCTCGCCTCCACTCTCGCCCTCGCCAGCGCGGCCGCCATCGCTCCCGCTCGTCTCTCCCTTCCCGCCCCCACTCCCACACCCGCCGCCGACGAAACCGCAGCCACCTATAAGAAACTGCTCGAGAGCGTCGGCTCCGCGCTCG
>JBKJOD010000059.1:0-20657 GCA_046593245.1 Phycisphaerales bacterium | reverse complement strand
CGCAGGTCGATCGAATAGGCCTCCATGCCGGATCTCCTTCTTGATCCGACAACTCTGCCCACAATCCCGGCCCGCGCCAGGAAAATCGCGCTACGAAGTCAAAGAAACCGCTCTAATCTGTTCGCGATATGCGTTCGTGACCTGAGTAATCTCGGCATGCTTGCTCCTTCGCGCAGGAGCGGCCGCACCCGGCCAGAATGCCTCGCCGAGATGGCAAGAGTTCAAATCCTGCCGACAGTCAGCCCCAAATCGCTAGTTTCTCTCGGATTCCTCGCGAGCGGTTGAACTCTCGCAAGTCCCATCCCCATAACGAGAAAGCCCTTCGATGTGCTCATCGAAGGGCTTCACTCTGAAACAAGTCGGGGTGACAGGATTTGAACCTGCGACCTTTTGACCCCCAGTCAAACGCGCTACCAAGCTGCGCTACACCCCGAGTGGTGTACGAGGAATATAGGCCGGTGGCGGTGGCTCCGTCACTCTCTTCGGTGTTTCTTTGCGGTACGGCTATTTTCAGCCATTGCTCAAGCCGTTTCCTGCGGAGGAACCGCGTCCCATATCCCACCACGCGGCCCAACCCGGTCCTGAAACGGCCCACAAAGCGCGACCCGCTCACTCCACATTCAGTGTCCGCAAGTACTCCGCCAGATCATTCCGCTGCTCATCAAGCTGCTTCTGGTTCTTTCCCTGCTGCTCGCGCATCTCCTCCAGCTTGGTCTCCTGATCCGTGAGTTTGGTAACATATTTGGCGTACAGCGGGCTGGTCTTATCGATCGCGCCCATGTTCTTGCGGATGCGGTCCTGATCCTGGCTGATCTCACTCATCCGCGCATTCGTCTCCGCGATCGTCCGTTCGGTCGCGTTGATCGCCCCCTGCTTGTCGGCCGCTTTCTTCACCGCGTCCAGCACCTTTTCCGAGAGCTTCCCCTCGGAGCGATACCGCACCAGCGTCGGGAGGTCATAGCTCACCACGCCAGTTTCTTCGTAGCGTGTCCGCTCCTGCGCCACCGTGAACTTGCGGCTCTTCCCCGCATCGATTGCGAGTGTGAAGCGGTACAAATCCTGCGTCTGCTCCGTGGGCTTCTCGGTGTCCGTCAGCTCGAAGTCGCCGGACTTCGGGTGTTCGAGAATCAGCACGCGCCCGCGCTGCGCATCTTTGTTCGCAAAGTCGTACGTCGTCGTCAACCGATCCTTGAACGACTGCCGCAGCGAGCCGTTGGAGATCGTGATCTTCGTCAGCGATGTCCGCGTCTCCGGCTTGGTGATGACGGCCATCTCCAGGTCCAGTGCATACGCCAGCATCCGCTTGTCCCCCTTCGGGATCTGCCCGATCTGCGCATCTCCCGCGTACGCGGACCCATCGAACACGCTGATCGGCCCCGGCAGCAGCGCGATCCCAGAGTCGTTCGTCACCTCCAGGCCGCGCATCGGAAACTGCGAGCCGTCTGCGGCGTTGTAGATCGACACCCGACGCCCGCTCACCTTTGACGCCAGAATCGGAATCATCGCCGAGCGCTGCCTCTCAATCGAGACCGGCGCTTCGACTTGGAACTGGAAAACCTCCCCCACCGTCTGCGCCTGCGCCGCCGCCCTCGCGGCATGGTCGGTCATATCGCCAGCGGTCACGCCCAAATACATTTTTTCAGGGTTCTTCATCGCCTCGCCTGCGCGGCCCCCATTCCTCATCAGCATCGGGGCGGGCGCGGTCGCGGGCCGACCAGCACTCGCTATGCTGTAAAGCCCTGCCGAATCGTCCTTGTACGAATCTCCAATCACGGCGTTTGCCTGCACTTTTCCATTTAAATCAGACGCAATCCCCCCATCAAACACCCGCGCCATCACCCCCGGAATCGTCGGCACGCTCACCCACGGCCGCGCCGAAAACAGCGGCTCATACAAGTCCATCTGAAAACTCACCGGCCGTCCGCTCACCAGCGAAAGCTGCACCCCGTTCCAATCCTGATCCGTGGTGTTCTCCACGATCGCCCAGCCCTGCACATTCAGTTGCCCCTTGGTCGCACCGGCCGGGTCCACATCCGGCAGCACCACGCGGTACGACGTCTTCCACACCGGCATCTCGTGGACATATCCCACCACCACGCGCCGATTACCCGTTCCCGCAAACCGCAGGTCCACCGTCTTCGTCCGATCCGCCCGATATTCCGCCAGCGCGCCGAGCGCCTTGTTCAGTTCCTCCGCAAGCGCGGCATCCAGAATCTGGAACCCCGTCGAGTTCGCCAGATTGAACGACTTCACCCCATCCTTTGTCACCAGATTGATCCACGGCAGATTGTGGACCGTGGCCCCGCCCCCATTCGCGCCGCCATTCTGATACACCGTCGGGCGCTGCTCCACATTCATGATCGTCCCGCTGAACTCCCCATCCGGCATGGTGATCTTGACCGGCGTGCCACGCAGACGCTGCAACAGCTCCCCGGCGCCAGGATTGTCTGCGATGTTGATCCCAAACGACGCCAGCCGCTTCGCCAGCGGCTCCTTCGATCCATACGACACGCTATCAATCCGCCCACCGTTCAGGTCCAGCAGCACCATCGACTTGAGAATGTCATTGATCTGATCGGTGTTGAAGCGAAGCTGCACTTCCGAATCCCCCGTCACCTCGCCCGATCGCTCGAAATACCCCACACCCGACCTATACAACATGATCTTCCGCACCGGCAACGCCTCCGGCACCCCCGCCGCGGCCGGAACATTCTGATTCAGTCCCGCGCCGACCCGTGTGCCCGTCACAGGCGAACCCGTCGAACCCTTCTCCAGAATCACACTCTTCTCCACCACCGGCGTCTCCTGCCCCTCCGCACGCGGCACAAGGGAAAACGCCATTCCCGCAGCCATCACGATCGCAAGAGGAGAAAAGAACGCCATCATCTGAATCCGAGCGAGTCGAGCAGGCATGTGTTGGCTCCGTTGGTTGTGCATCAGGGTACCGTCTTCTTACGAACCACGAGCGTCCCGCCCGTGTCCTCTCGGCGCTGCTGGCTTTCCAGCCAGTGTTCTTCCGGCATCGCTCCCCGCGCGCACCCTCCCCACCCCCACATGGCCGCCCCAAGTTGCAAGTCTCACGATTTCCCAACCGATCTACACTCGCTTCGCCCCACACTCCACGCAAAGTTCTCAGACCATGCCCCAACTCACGGTCCTCAATAACTCTCGCCACGCCCCACGCCGCGGCGGAATCTCAGGCCCCGGCGGCCCCATCTCCGACGCCGCCCTTGAGCAACTCGCCGCTGGCCTCGCTTCTGTCGCTGGCGACACCGGTGAAGTCCGCTTCGGCGACCATGACCGGCTTCTCTATTCGACCGACGCCTCGCTCTATCAGGTCCAGCCCCTCGGCGTCGTCGTTCCCGGCAGCGTGAGCGACGCCGCCAACGTCATTCGCTACTGCGGCCAGCACGCCATCCCCATACTCCCCCGCGGCGGCGGCACTTCCCTCGCTGGCCAATGCACCAATCGCGCCGTCGTCATTGATCTCACCCCGCGCTGCCGCGCCATCCGCTCAATCAATGTCGAGCAACGCACCTGCGAGGTCGAGCCCGGCATCACCATCGACGACCTCAACGACGCCCTCAGCAAACGTGGCACCGGCCTCTTTTTCGCTCCCGACCCCGCCACCACCCGCCAGTGCGCCATCGGCGGCGTGATTGGCAACAACGCCGCTGGCGCACGCTCCATCCTCTACGGTCGCACCAGCGAGAACGTTCACAGCATCGAAGTCGTCCTGACCACCGGAGAGCGCCTTTGGCTCGGTCCAAACGCCGGCGCAACAAACCCCATCGCCCGTCGTCTGGGCGAAGGCGTCCTCAACATCGTCCGCGCCAACTCCAAACTCATCCGCGAGCGTTTCCCCAAAACTGTCCGTCGAAACGCCGGCTACGGCCTAGACATGATTCTCGATCAACTCGATCGCGGCGCAACGCCCGAAACCGTTGATCTCTCCAAGCTCCTCTGCGGCTCCGAAGGCACGCTCGCAGTCACCCTCGCCGCCACGCTCAAACTCCACCCCACACCAAAGTCTAAAGGCCTCACTCTCCTCGCTTTCGATTCTGTCGACGCCGCGCTCGAAGCCGTCGGCCCCATCCTCACCACCGGCCCCAGCGCGGTCGAACTTCTCGACGATGTCGTCCTCGATGCCGCTCGCGGCAACGAAGAGTGCCGCCGCTATCTGGAAATCATGCCGCATCCCAATGGCGGCGAAGCCCAAGCCATCCTCTACGTCGAGTATTTCGCCTTCGACCCCGCTGCTTCCAAGCAGGAAATCGCTGCCAAGTTCGCCGCGCTCCGCCGCTCACTCGGCCCAGCGTTCTCCGAACACTCTATCCGCGAACTTACCGATGCCCCCAGCATGGCCAAGGCATGGCTCCTCCGCAAAGCCGGCGAGCCCTTGCTCCACGGCATGCCCGGCCCGCGCAAGCCGATCACCTTCGTAGAAGACAACGCCGTTCCCCCCGAGCGCCTCGGCGAGTTCGTCCGCAAGTTCCGCGAGATCGTCACCCGCCACGGCACCCGCGCCGCATATTGGGCCCACGCCTCCGTCGGCGTCCTCCATGTCCGCCCGATGATCGACATCCACGACCCTGCCGACCGCGAGCGGCTCCGCGCCATCGCCGTGGAAGCCGCCGATCTCGCCCGCTCCTGCGGCGGGATCATGTCCGGCGAACACGGCGACGGCCGCGTCCGCGGGCCGCTCCTCGAACGCTTCTTCGGCCCCGACCTCATGCGCGCCTTCGCCGATGTGAAACGTGTCTTCGATCCCCAAGGCCTCCTCAACCCCGGCAACATCGTTGGCGCAGGCCCGATCGAGAGCATCACCACCAATCTCCGCGTCGATGCCGAACTGGCTGGTCACGAAGTGGGTGGCACTGGTAGCTTGCTGCCAGTGACGAATGCAAAGAGCGAAAGTCCACCATCACACTCCCCGTCGCCAATCAAGACCTTCTTCGACTATTCCGACTCCGAGGGCTTCGGCCACGCAGTTGAGCAGTGCAATGGCGCCGGCGTCTGTCGCAAACGCGGCGGCGTCATGTGCCCTTCGTTCCAAGCCACCCTCGACGAGCGCCACTCCACACGCGGGCGCGGGAATGCGTTGCGGCTTGCGATCACTGGGCAGTTTCCGAGCGGCGCGAGTTCTCCCACTCCACTACAAACTCCCAACTGGTCCGACCCCGAAACCATCAAAACCCTCGACCTCTGCCTCTCCTGCAAGGCCTGCAAAAGCGAATGCCCCAGCAACGTGGACATCGCGCGTCTCAAGGCCGAATACACCGCGCAACGCTACACGCGTGAGCAGCGCATCCCCCTCGCCGCCACGCTCATCGGCAATGTTCGCATCCTCAATCGCCTCGGCGCACTCGCCCCTGACCTCGCCAACTGGTTCAACGCCACCAAGCCCGCCCGCGCTGTCATAAACAAGGTCATGGGCATTCACGCCCGGCGCAGCATGCCCCGCTTCTCCCGCTCCCTCTATCGCTCCTCCACCCCTCCACCCCTCCAATCCTCTCCTTCTCTGGTGCTCTTCACAGACTGTTTCACCACTTACAACGAATCCCACATCGGCCTCGCCGCCATCAAGCTGCTCCGCGTTCTCGGCTACAACGTGCATCTCTCCGGCTCTCACTGCTGCGGCCGCTCCATGATCTCTGTCGGCATGCTCGCCACCGCTATCGAAACCATCGATGCCGCCGTCGAATCCCTCCGTCCCGCGATTGAGGATGACACCGTCAAGGCCATTATCGTCTGTGAGCCCTCCTGCCTCAGCGCCATCAAGGACGACTGGCTCGCCCTCAACTGCCGCAGCGATAAGCGACTCCGCGAGAAACTGGCCGCCAAAGCCATGCTCCCCGAAGAGTTCATCGACAAGCACTGGGACGCGCACCCCATTGCACCTCGAATCTCCGCTCCTACATCCGACATCCCACATCCCACATCCGACATTCTGCTGCATGCCCACTGCCACCAGAAATCCCTCTGGGGCGCGGACTCCTCCGCCCGCCTGCTCCGCCGCCTTCTCGGCGACAAGCTCAAAGTCCTCGACACCGGCTGCTGCGGCCTGGCCGGCTCCTTCGGCTTCGGCAAAGACCGCTACGACCTCTCCATGCGCATCGGCGAACTCTCCCTTCTCCCGATCGTGCGTGAAGCGGCGCCCGACGCCATCATCGTCGCCACTGGCACCTCCTGCCGCCACCAAATCCACGACGGCGCACACCGCCCCTCCATCCACCCCATCGAACTCGCCGCCCAGCTTCTTTGCTGAAGTAGCATGGGCTTCCAGCCCATGTTTTCCTCAGCCTTGAGTGGCATGGGCTTCCAGCCCATATTTGGGCGCTTCGCCCGAACTTCTGTTCCCCGCCTTCACATCCCACATCGCCCATCCCACGTCCGACATCGAACTACAGCCCCGCCGCCTCCAACCATCCCGACGCCTTCCGGTCCAGTGCTCCCGCAATCGCCAGCAGCGATTCAATGCTCGGCAGATGGCTCCCACGCTCCACGCTCGAAAGCTGGCTGACGCTGATCCCGCAACTCTCCGACAGATCTTTCAGCGTCCACTCCCGCTCCGTCCGCGCCATCCGGATCTGCCGCCCGAGCTCATGCCGCAGCCGATCCTGGGGCCGCTGCCCCAGCCCAAACGCCGCGGCCGCCTGCGTCAGCGTCCGCCTCAGTTCCTCCAGCGAAAACGGCTTCGCGAGATAGTCATACACCCCGCCGCCATCTTTCTTGAACGTTTGCCGCATGGAGTCCAGCGACGGATATCCCGTCACCACAATCACGCACAACTTGGCCCACCGCCGCCGCAACTCTTCGAGCACGTGTTCGCCGGAGTCGCGCCCCATCTTCATATCCAGCAGTGCGATATCCGGCAGTTGCTGCTCCGACAGCGAAAAAAACTCCGCCGGCGTCGCCGCCGTGCGCACATGATGCCCCTCGCTCTCCAGCACGCTCCGGATGTACTCACGAAAATCCGCGTCATCATCCAGCGCGAGAATGTTCAGTGCCGGCCGAACATCCGCGGGCTCATGCGTCGAGTGCGTGTCTTGTGCTGCAGTCATGAACCCATCCTATATGGCACGGTCTTTCCAGCCCGAGCTGGAGTCGTTTCGCCCGCATTCTCATCCACCACCATTTCGCGACTGCCCTCCATCGGCAGCACCACCTCAAACACCGCCCCCGTCTCACCCACCGGCTCCGTCCGGTTTCGCGCGATGATCACCCCTCCATGCTCACGCACAATTCCCTCCGCCACCGCCAGCCCGAGCCCCGTCCCCTTGCTGTCCAGCCGCGTGGAAGCAAACGGCTCGAACAGTGTCGGCAGCACGTTCGCATCAATCCCCGGCCCGTTGTCGGTGATCGTGATCGCGCACCACTCCTCTGAAGACTGCTCCCCCACTCCGCTCTCGCGCGTCATGCGTGTGCCGCTCACGGTCAACCGTTTCGGTCCGGCGAACTTTCCCCCATTCCCTCCCCCACCGCTCAACGCATCCACCCCGTTCCGCAACAGATTCACCAGCACCTGAACAATCCGATCCGCATCGCACCACGCGTGCAGCTCCCCCGCCACCTCGTTCACCATCTCCACGCTCTTCCCCTCCACCGCCCGGTCCAGCCGCACCAGCGTCCACGCCTCATCCACCAGTGGTCGCATCGCCGTCAGCGCGCTCGTCGGCGGTCGTACCCGCGCAAAGTCCAGCAGACTCTCGCTCAGCCGCTCCAGCCGCCCCACCACGCGCACCATCAACGCGGCCTCATTCGCCGTCACCATCCCCCGCTCCAGATTCCCGCTCCGCTCCGCCGCCAGCTTCTCCACCAGTCCCTTCAGCACCGCCAGCGGCGTATTCAACTCATGCGCGATACCCGCGCTCATCAACCCCAGCGACGCCAGCCGATCCGCATCCGCCATGTTCCTTCGCGCCATCTCCAGCAGATGGTTCTTCCGCTTCAGATCCGTCGCCACTTCTTCCAGTTTCGCCAGTGCGCTCGCCAGATCTCGCTCATGCCGGCGCACCGCCACGATCGATCGGTTCCGCGACCGCATGATCTCGCCGAGTTCATCCGACGGCATCGCCGCATCCGGAATCAACTCTTGCTCCGCGCGCCCCTCCTGCACCGCCGCATCCGCCTCCAGCATCGTCCGAATCGGCCCATACACATGCTGCGGCAGCACGAACAGCTCCAGCGCGGCCGCCACCAGCCCATACACCGCCAGCAGCGCAATGGTCATCAGCAGGTACAGCCGCACCACCGCGTCCCGCGCCCCTTGCAGCGTCACCGTCACCGAAACAAACTCGCCGCGCGCTTTGTCATACCCCACCACACTCGGCGCGGCCGCATTCAACACACCCGACTTCTCGGCCGGGTTCGCAACCACCTGCGTCGTCCCCTCACTCCGAACTCGCTCCGCATTCCCTTCATCAATCCCGATCTGCGCCGCAGTCCCACGCCGCACTACCACGCCCGGACCCGTCGCAGGCGTTGGCCCGTGCCCTGCCTCCGCCAGCAGCAGCGCAAGCATCACCGACGCCTCATGCTGCTCCGCTTGCTTCACCACCTCCGCAATAGCAGGCCGCAGAGCGAGCACCAGAATCGCCGCCAGCACCAGCGAAAAACACGTATGTAGAAAAATCAACTTGATGCGAATCCGCATCCCCGCCAGCAGCCCGTGCGGCTGTCCATTCCTTCCCCGAGATTCCGTAATGGCCTTCCCCATATACCCACAGCATAAGTCCGCATCGCGACTTCCTGTGCCTACGATCCGCCCCTTGCCCCCACCACCACCCACAGTTCCCCCCGTCAAAGACGCCCCCATGGGCGATGTCGCCCGCCACGCCGCCTGCCGTGCCCTCGCCCGGCAAGCCCGTGTCTTCCCCGACATGGATCTCAGCGCGCTCGATCACGCCCTCTCTACCGAGACGGCCCCCATGTCCGACCTCGACCGCGCCTTCGCCCACGCCATCTATGACGGCGCGATCCGCAACTGGCTCTCCCTCTCCTTCCTCCTCAGCCGCTGCACCACGCAGCCCTACGCCGATCTGGAACCCCGCCTCCGCGGCGTCCTCCTCGCCGCCGCCGCGCAGATCATCCTCCTTGGTCGCGTCCCGGTCCACGCCGCCACCAACCACGCCGTCGAGTGGGCCAAGCGCGTCATCCGCCCCGGTGCCGGCGGCCTGGTGAACGCTGTCATACGCAAGCTCATTCCGATGCGTCCGAGCGAATCCGTCCGCTCGCGCCCGCGCTATACCGGCCTCCGCGATGAACTCCCCACCGCCACCGGCGGCGCCATCGCCCTCTCCGAGCCCGTTCTTCCCGAGAACGAGATCGACCGCCTCTCCATCGCCACCAGCCACCCTCGCCCGATTCTCGAGCATTGGCTCCTGCATCGCCCGATGCGTGATGTCCGCGACCTCGCCCTGCACGGCTGCGCTCAGCCACCGATCATCCTGAACACCGCGCACGCAACCTCGCCGCTGCCGCCCGAAAATATCACGCCGCACGACATGCCCGGCCACCATGCATTCGTCGGCAACACCTACGCCCTGATCAGTCTGCTCTCCCAGCGTGCAGACATTTGGGTGCAGGACCCCGCATCTTCGCTCGCCATCGAGCGCGTCGCCGACCTGCGCCCCGCGCTGATTCTCGATCTCTGCGCTGGCCAAGGCACCAAGACCCGCCAGCTCGCCGCGACTTTTCCCAAAGCCGAGATCATCGCGACCGATATCGATGGCGAGCGGTACCGCGTGCTCACCGAGACCTTCCGCAACCACCCGCAGGTGCGAGTTGTCGGCAACCGACAGATCCAACAGCGCTTTCACTCAAAAGCCGACCTCATCCTTCTCGACGTCCCTTGCTCCAACACCGGCGTCTTCGCCCGCCGCCCAGAAGCCCGCTACCGCTTCGGCCCCGACTCCCTCAAATCGCTGCTCGGCATCCAGAAGCAGATCATCGCAGACTGCATCCTGCTCCGCAACATCGCACCCCGTGGCCGCATCCTCTACTCCACCTGCTCCCTCGAACCCGAGGAAAACACCCAGCACGCCGAGTGGACCGACAAGTGGCACAAGACCGGCATCACCCGAGAGCACCAGCAAACCCCCCGCGGCCTCCCCGGCGAACCCGCATCCCGATATTGCGACGGCTCCTACTCCGTCCTCCTCGGCTGATGGGTACACTCCCGACCGTTTTTTCCCACGTCATGGCGGACGAGGCGAGTTCATGAAACTGCTGGACATTCTCAAGCCCGATTGCATCCTGGCGCCGCTCGCGGCGACCAACAAACAGCAGGCGATCTACGAACTCGTAGATCTTCTTGGTGCCAAGGGGCGCGTGCAGCAGGTCGATGCTCTCAAAGAAGCCGTGTGGACGCGCGAGATGACGCGCAGCACCGGCATCGGCTTGGGCCTTGCGATCCCTCACGGCAAGTGCACAGGCGTTGAGAACCCCGCCATCGCCATCGGCAAGCCCGCCACGCCGATGGAGTTCCAGTCCATCGATGCCAAGCCCGTCAAGCTCATCATCCTGCTCGCCAGCCCACCGGACAAAACCTCCGCCCACATCCAGGCCCTCGCCCACATCTCCGGCCTGATGAACCTCGAAGAGTTCCGCCACCAGGTCTACTCCGCCACCACCCCCGAGCAGATCTACGACCTCTTCAAGTCCCACGAAAAGTAACCGTGGCACGGGCTTTCCAGCCCGTGTTTCGGGCGCTTCGCCCGAACTCTTCGCCCTATTTCACGCACACCGCACGGGCTGAAAAGCCCGTGTCACACCACACTCATACACTCCCCTTCAATGCCCCGCACGACCTCCCACCAACCCCTCTCCGTCCCCATGCCCGACGCCCAACGGACGCTCCACGCCTCCACCCATGTCGCCGATCTTCCCGATACCGTCACCGCCCCTGCCAAGCGCGTGGACGCGTATATCGGTGAGTCTCTCTCCTCACTCAATCTCCCCGCCAATCTCGTCGAGGCGATGAAGTACTCCGCCCTCGGCCCCGGCAAGCGCGCTCGTCCGCTCCTCTGCTGGCACGCCTTCGCCGCAGTCGCGCCCGCCGCCGATCCTGCCGAGTCGCTCCCCGCCGCCGCCGCCGTCGAACTCATCCACGCCTTCTCCCTCGTCCACGACGATCTCCCCGGCCTAGACAACGACGACCTCCGCCGCGGCCGCCCCACGCTGCATCGACACACCTCCGAATCCATGGCCATCCTCGCCGGTGACTGCATGCTCACCAGCGCATTCCAGATTCTCGCCGAGCGCGTCCCCTCGCTCACGCTGCAGGCCAAGCTCGTCCACGAGCTCGCCCTCGGCACCAACGGCATGATCGCTGGCCAGATCTACGACACCCTCGGCGGCTTCGCCAATGGCCTCTCCCCGCAGCAGCGCCTCGAACTTATCCACAAGAATAAAACCGGCATGCTCATCCGCGCCGCCTGCCGCATGGGCGCACTCTGCGGCCTCGAAAACCGTCCCGGGGCAGGTCGCTTCGACGCACTCGGCGCCATCACCCACTATGCCGAAGCCATCGGGCTCATGTTCCAAATCGTCGATGATCTTCTAGACGTGACTCAGTCCACCGAACACCTCGGCAAGAAGGCCGGCAAGGACATCGACGCCGGAAAACTGACCTATCCCGGCGTTATCGGCATCGAACCTTCACGCGACGAAGTACGTCGATTGCACGAGGTCTCCCTCACCGCGCTCGAGCCCCTCGGCGAGCCCGCCGAACCCCTTCGCCAGCTTTCCACCTACATGGCCGTCCGCACGAAATAGCCCTACTCATGTGATAATGCCTCTTGCCTCGATGCCTTCTTCCAAGCAAACCCCGAAAACTCGTCCCACTCCGCGACGCGAACCGATTGATTCGCGTACAATCTCCCCACAAATACCCCAGCCAGGATCGGCTCGGACACGCCTCCCTTTTTCTGCTTCCCCTCACCGCACGGACGCTCCCCGGAACCCACTTCATGACGCTCCTCGAATCCCTCAAGTCCCCCGCCGACCTCCGCAAGCTCTCCGTTGCACAGCTCCCCGAGGTCGCGGCCGACATCCGCAAGGCCATCTGCGATCAGATCTCCATCTCCGGCGGCCACTTGGCCCCGAATCTCGGCGTGGTCGAGCTGACCATCGCCATGCACTACGTCTTCGATTTCGGCTGGGACCGCCTGCTCTTTGACGTCGGGCACCAGTGCTATCCCCACAAGCTGCTCACCGGCCGCCTCTCGCTCCTGAAGAATCTTCGCACCAGCGCGGGCATGTCCGGCTTCCCCGAGCCCGCAGAGAGCAACTTCGACCTCTTCCGCGTCGGCCACGCCGGAACCGCCATCTCCACCGCCGTCGGCATGGCCCGCGGCGACTCCCTCAACCGCGAGGGCTATGACCCGCAGACATGCCCCAAGGGCCGCCGCGCCGTCTCCATCATCGGTGATGCTTCAATCGTCAACGGCGTCGCCATGGAAGGCCTGAATGGTGCCGGCACGCTGAAGCGTCAGTTCCTGGTCATTCTCAATGACAACGGAATGAGCATCTCCAAGCCCCAGGGCGCGATGGCCCAGTATTTCGATCGCGTCCGCCTCAGCCACAAGTACGCAGACCTCAAGAAGAAGGGCAAGGAAGTCCTCAAGGGCATGCCCGGCGGCTCGCTCCTCGCCGAGGCCTATCACGCTGCCGGCGAGATGACAAAATCGGTCGTCCATGAGAATGCCTGGTTCGAGCACTTTGGCCTGCTCACAGTCGGCCCCGTTGATGGCCACGACATTCCGACGCTCATCGAGTTCCTCACCGAAGCCAAAGACATGGATCGTCCGATGGTCCTGCACGTCAAGACCATCAAAGGCAAGGGCTACGAGTTCGCCGAGAACGACTCCAGCACCTTCCACTCTCCCGCGCCCTTCGTCCGCGAGGGCTGTCGCGTGGAGATAAAGAAGGATGGCCGCTCCTTCACCGCCGCCATCGGCGAGATCATGGTCGACGCGATGAAACGCGACGACAAGATCTTGACTGCCACCGCAGCCATGCCCGACGGCACCGGCATCTCGAAGACTCTCGCGGCGTTCCCCGAGCGTTCCTTCGACACCGGCATCTGCGAGAGCCACGCGCTGGACATGATGGCTGGCCTCGCCAAGACCGGCTTCAAGCCCTTCTTCGCCGTTTATTCCACCTTCGTCCAGCGTGCCTTCGATCAGGCCTTCCAGGAAGTTTCCCTCCAGGGTCTTGCGGTGCGCCTGCTGCTGGATCGTGCCGGTCTCGTCGGTGGCGACGGCGCCGTCCACCACGGTTTCTGCGATGTCGCCCTGCTTCGCACGCTCCCCAACGCCGCACTCATCGCGCCGATCGACGAGCCCTCGCTCAAGGAAGCCATCGACTTCATGGTCGGCTACGAAGAAGGCCTCTCCGCCGTCCGCTACCCGCGCGACAATGTCTCCGACCTCGTTACAAACTCCCTCGGCTCCACGCCGAAGTTCGTCCTCGGCAAGGCCCGCTGCCTCACGCCGCAGTTCGACATCACCTCGTCCGAAACACCCGATGTTGCCGTGCTCGCCTTCGGCACCCCCGCCATCGACGCCCTGAAGGCCGCCGCCGAGCTCAAGGGTGAGTACCGCGTCGCTGTCTACGACGCCCGCTTCGCCAAGCCCATCGATGCCGCCCTCGTCCGCTCTCTTCTCGAGCGTCGCATCCCCATCGTCACCGTCGAGGATCACTCCATCGTCGGCGGCTTTGGCGCGGCCGTCCTCGAAACCGCCCAGGAACTCAACCTCGATGCTTCTCGCGTCATCCGCCTCGGCCTGCCGGATTCCTGGATCATCCAGGACTCCCGCCCCAAGCAGCTCGCCCAGGCCGGAATCGACCAGCAGGGCATCGCCCGCGGCATCCGCCGCGCCGCCGAGCTTGCTTCCTCCACCACCCGCGTCAAGCCCGGCTCCCTCCCGGACATCCACATCACTCGCGCCCCGGTCGCGGCCCGCTGATCTCCGTAGCAATCGCTTGCGTATCTCACCAACCCGGAGCCCTCGCTCCGGGTTTTTTTACACCCGCCCCAGAAAATCCCTACACTCTCCGCCCATGGGCCGAAAAGTTCTCCTCCTCGTCAATCGCGACAAGCCCGACGTCATCTCGTCGCTCGCGGAGGTCCACGCGCTCATCAAAGCCCACGGCACCCTCATCGCCGAGCTAGACGCAGGAAACTCCCCCATCACGCCCCAGCAGGCCGCCGGCGCGGACCTCATCATGGTCCTCGGCGGCGACGGCACCCTCATGGGCCAATCCCGCCGCTGCGTTCACCTCGGCCTCCCCATGCTCGGCGTGAACCTCGGCAAACTGGGCTTCATGGCCGAGTTTGATCTCCCCGCCCTGCGCGAGCAAGCCGCGGATGTCCTGAGCGGCCGCCCGCTCCAGCTCTCCGACCGCCCGATGCTCCGCGTCAGCGTCACCCCCGGTGAGCCCGTCGCATCCGATGACCCGCAAGCCGTCGCCCGCACCATCGCCCTCAACGACATCGTCATCGCCGCCGGCCCGCCCTATCGCATGGTCACCATCGGCATCCGTATCGACGGTGTTGATGGCCCCACCGTTACCGGCGATGGCCTCATTGTCTCGACGCCCATCGGCTCCACCGCGTACAACGCGTCCGCAGGCGGCGCGATCATCTCCCCCGATGTCCCAGCAATGGCGCTCACGCCACTCGCCGCACAATCCCTCGCGTTCCGCCCCGTCGTTATTCCCGCAAGCTCCGTCATCGAACTCACCCTCACCCGCGCCAACGACGACCCCACCCTCGACGGCCTCGCCGGCGGCACCTCCCTCGTCCTAGATGGCCAAGTCGCCTGGCGCCTCCACGCCGGCCAGATCATCACGATCCGTAAGCATCCCCAGCCCGTCCGTTTCGTCCGCAACCCTCGCGGCTCATACTGGACAACGCTCATCACCAAAATGCGCTGGGGCGCACCGCCCGCGACACGCACGCCCTAGTTGTTCCATTCCCGGGTGGCACTGGCAGCTTGCTGCCAGTGGTGTTGCAACCCAATCGCTGGGCTTTCTTCGAACCTCTGCTTCCTCAACAAAACAAGCCGCCAAGCGTTCGCAAACGCCCGGCGGCCTGCGTGGGAAATGCAATCTGTTGCGTGCCGCGAGTATCAGCCCGCGACCTTGATCTTCCGCGCCCTCGTCGTCTCCGACTTGGGCAGCGTCAGCGTCAACACCCCATCTTTCAGTTCCGCGCCGATCTTGTCGGTGTCCACTCCCTCACCAACGCGGAAGCTCCGTTCGTAGCTGCCGACGCCGTACTCGCGCACCAGTCGCCTGGCCCCATCGGGATGACGTCCCGGCACGCCCGCCCGCAGCGTCAGCACGCCCTGATCCACCGTCAGATCAATCGTCTCCGGCGTCGCGCCCGGTACATCCGCCTCCACGATGAACGCCTCGGCCGTCTCCCGAATATCGATCTCCGGCCGATACGTCGCGCCGCTCTGTGTCGTGGCGTTTGTGGTTGTCGCGCTCGTGGCGATGGTCTCGGATCCGCAGTACGTGTTGCAACTCATGGTCATGCTCCTGGAATCACTTCGTGATTGTGTGCTTGTTTAGTGTCTGAAAATACAATTCACATCAACAGCCCGCGGCATCACGCCATCTTCACTGCAATCTTCCGCGGCTTCGCCGCCGCCACCTTCGGCAGCGTGATCGTCAGCACGCCCTGCTTGAGCGACGCCTGCACTTTCTCCGCATCAAACGGAATTCCGATCTTCAGCGTGCGCGTGAACTCCGTCGCCCCCGCGCTGCGTTCGCGCCGCAGATACGCGCAGTTTTCCGGCGTGCTCACCTGCCGCGAGCCCGCGATCGTGAGCTCATCGCCCAGCGTCGAGATGTTCAGGTTCTCCAGCGTGTACCCCGGCAGTTCGCTCTCAACATGCAGCGAACTCTCATCCTCCCACACATTCACGGGAGGATGGAACGCCCCACCCCGCACCGGCTGCGGCGAAACAAACGCACCCATCAAACGCTCCATCTCCGGAAACGATGCGAACGTGGGGGCAAAGGCCGGTGCAAACGCGGATGTCGGACGGCAACTCATCATGGCGAAATCTCCTCGTTGATATCTGTATTGGATCTCGCGGGCACCCCGCCCGCGGCGACGGAAGAATCCATTTCAAATCCCGTGCCACCCCGTTTTCCCCCGTTATTCCACCCTTTTTGCCAGTTCTGGTTGTCATCTTGGCAGTCCCCGGCTGCCACCCTGCACACTTTGACTCCAAACCCGCCACCTTTCCCGAACGCCCGTTCGGTCCCCCCGCATTCCTCTTTTCTCCCCGCTGGCACGCCGCTTGTATTCGTACCATCGCGGCTGTCGTGCGCGCCGCGCATCCCTCCGATCCCTGCCTTGTCACCACCACCATGCCCGCCAAGTTCCAGGACTACTACCAATCCCTCGGCCTCTCCCGCACCGCCACCGCGGACGAGATTCGCTCCGCCTATCGCAAACTCGCCCGCAAGTACCACCCGGATGTCACCAAAGAAGCCGGAGCGGAAGCCAAGTTCAAGGAAGTGTCCGAGGCCTACGAAGTCCTCCAGGATCCCGAGAAACGAAAGAAGTACGACACGCTCGGCGCCAACTGGAAGCAGGGCCAGGAGTTCCGTCCGCCCCCCGGCTGGTCCGGCGCTCGCCCCGGCGGCGTTAAAGTCGATTTCGGCGGTGGCCGCGCCGGTAACGCGGACTTCAGCGACTTCTTTGAGTCCGTTTTCGGCGGTGGCGGCATGGGCGGCTTCGGCAACGACGATATCGCCGAAGCCATGCGCGGCGGTCGTTCCAGCACGCGCGGCCGCCGCAACCAGCCCCGCCAAGGCCAGACCCACGAAGTTGAGATCACCATCTCTCTCTCTGATGCCCTCACCGGCGGAACTCGTCACATCGCACTCTCCACAGTCGATGTGGATGGCGAAGAGTCCACCAAGAGCTACGACGTCCGCATTCCGCCCGGTGTCACCAACGGCTCCACCATCCGTCTCAGCGGCCAGGGTGGCGAGGGCATCTCCGGCGGCCCCGCGGGCGACCTGCTCCTCAAGGTCAACATCGCTCCCGACGCGCGCTTCCGCTTTGACCCGGATCGAAAGCACGACCTCATCGCCACGCTCCCCATCTCCCCGTGGGATGCCGCGCTCGGTGCCAAGGTCCACCTCGAAACCCTTGACGGCGACATCACCCTCACCATCCCGCCCGGCTCCCAAAGCGGTCAGAAACTCCGCATCAAGAACCGTGGCCTCCCCATCAAACCCGACCACCGCGGCGACCTGTACGCCGAAATCAAGATCGTCGTCCCCAAAACTCTGACCGACGAGTCCCGCGCGGACTGGGAATCCCTCCGCGATTCCTCCCCCACCTTCGACCCCCGCAACCCATAAGCAAATGGCTGGCACTGCCAGCAGCGGATATCAGGGGTGGCACTGGTGGCTTGCCCGCCAGTGATGCGCGGCAGGGTCGATCGTCCTCCCCAGCACCCACAAAAACTATCCCCATTCCCGGGGACTTTGTGCGGCTTTGCGCGCGCAAAGCCGCACAACCAAAAATCCAAATCTCCAACTTTGTCAGATTTTTTTACCCAGTGCTGACAAGCACTTACGCGCTTTTCAACATGAAACTGTGCGGCTTTGCGCGCGCAAATCTGCATCTCGGCCCTTGGGTAGAGATCCCGTTTTTCCCACTGCCCACTCCCCATTCCGCACTCCCTCCCAGGAGCCGCCCCATGTCCCCCTACGCCCTCGAACTCGCCACTGCCCGCCTGGACGCCCTTCGAACCCTGATCGACGCGCTCAATGAAGCCGAGACCCCGGACGAGAAACGCCGGTGCGCCGTCGCCATCTTCAACGCCCCAGATCCCTGCGACCTCGACGATGAGATCGAACTAGAAGAAGAAGAAGAAGAAGAGAGCGATGCAGTCAACGAGTCCGAAAACGATTCAGATGTCGCGCACACATCCGATCCCGATCGAACCCTTCCGGCCGACGCGAACGACCTCCCATCCGCACTCGATGCCCTGATGCCTCTTGCCTCGCTGCCTTCTTCGGACCCGAACTCTTCTGCCGCACATCAAATCAATCTCAGATCGACACTCTCCAATCTGAAATCTCACCCCCTTACGCCTTCTTGATCCGCCCCACCAGCGTCCCGCCCTTCACCTCCACGCCCTTGAGCTCACTGTCCAGCGCATCTCGATTCGGCGCAAACGCCATGGCCGTGCGCGCCGTCACCATGTCTTTTTTCACCAGATCGGCGAGCGCGTTCGTGAACGACTGCATCCCCTCATGCCGCGAGGCGTTGATGATGCTCGGCAGATCGTTGTCCTCTCCTTCCCGAATCTTCTGCTGCACGATCGGAGTATTGATGAGCACCTCGCACGCCGGAACCACTCCACCCTCGCCCCCATTCATATTCGGCACCCCCGGCAGCAGCCGCTGTGCCAGGATCGCCCGCAGCGTGTTCGCCAGCGAAGAGCGCAGAAACGCGTGCTCCTCGCGCGGGAAGAACTCCAGGATGCGGTTGAAGGACTGCATCGTGTCCGCAGTATGCAGCGTCGCGAACACCAGATGCCCGGTTTCCGCCGCCTGGATCGCTGCGAGCACCGTCTCATGATCTCTCAGCTCGCCGATGAAGATCACATCCGGATCCTGCCGCACTACGAACCGGAGCGCCGTCTTGTAGTCCGGCACATCAATCCCGATCTCGCGCTGGCTGATGATGCTCTTCTTCGGCACGAACCGGTATTCCACCGGGTCCTCCACCGTAATGATGTTGCACGCCTCCGTCTGATTGATTTGCTCGATCATCGCCGCCAGCGTCGAAGACTTTCCGCTCCCCGTGATCCCCACCACCAAGACCAATCCCTCGTTGCTCTTGCCGATGATGTCCGAATAAATCTCCGGCAGGTTCAACTCCGCGTAGGAAGGAATCTCCGCCTTCACGCGCCGAATCGCCGCCGCAACGTGTCCGCCCGCGCGATACATGTTCACGCGAAACCGATCGCCGTCACTATTGAACGTCGCGAAGTCCAGATCGCCGCGCTCCGTGAACTTGCCTCTCAGCACATCCGGCACGATCGGGTCCAGCAGATGGTCCGCCTCCTCTGCATCCAGCGGCCCGGAGCCGATCGCCCGCAGCACCCCATTAATCCGATACGTCGGCGGCACCCCAACCTTGATGTGCAGATCGCTCGCCGAATGCTGCTTCATGCCCAGCAGCATCTTCTGGATCGTGAACGCGGAGTTCAACATGGCGTGCTCCTGAGTTGTGCGGCCATTCCCACCCCCAAGCTGTGCGGCGGCCGGGGCAGTGCGTCAGGATACCACAAAGCCGACATGGCACATCGCACATTGCCACATGGCACATTCGGACCGCCGGAAACCGGCCTTTCTGTGCCCTGTGGGCATGTGCTCTGTGCTATGTGGAATACGCCAGCCCGACCCAAACATCGTTCACATTCGTCCCCGTGGGTCCAGTCTTGACCGCCGCTTCGCCCGCAACCGTAAACCGGTACGAATCATGCCCGGCCAACGCGGCCGCAGCATCTACACCCGCTCGCAACGCAATCCCCGCCGTCTCCCCCGTCACAATCGCCCCCGCATGGGCCGGCTTCCCCGGCGGCGTGTTCCCATCCACCCCATCGGTTGCGAAGCACATCACGCTCACGCCCGGCGTGCCACGCAGCGCGATCGCCGCCGCAAGTGCGCCCTGCTGGTTCCGCCCGCCGAACGCGCCCGGCGTCGTCACCCGGACCGTCGTCTCCCCGCCCCACACCGCCGCGACTGGTTTCGATCCACCTGCGTGTCTGAGCATCAACTCCGCCATCTCTCGCCCGCGGGTTGCCGCGTCGCCCTCCACAGAGAACCGCGTCTCCACGATTCCGAATCCCATCCCTTCCAGATGCTCCCGCGCCGCCATCACCGCCATCACGTTGGACCCGAGCACCGTGTTGATCGCGTTCATCACAGCAGGAATCACCGGCGCACTCTTGACCAGCGCTCGCAGGTGGATCGCGATATTCGGCGCGTTCTCCATCAACCCGCGTTTCTCCAACACCCGCAATGCGTGCGCCGGTGAACGAATCAGATCCGCCGTCGGCCCCGATGCGATCAAACCGATCGGGTCCGGACCCTCCGCACTCCCGAGTACATCTGAGAGAATGAACGCATACACCGGCGTCGGCGCGGCCAGCCGCGCCAGCCCGCCCGCCTTCATCGTCTCGCAGCATTGCCGAACCGTGTTGATCTCTTCAATACTTGCGCCGGACTTCAGCAGCAGGTCCGTTACTGTCCGCACATCCGAGAGCGTCAGCCCGCGATCGGGGACCGTCATGTGCGCCGACGCCCCGCCAGAGAGCAGCACCAGCAGCGGCAGCTTCCGCGACGATGCCAGCCGGGCCGCATCGCCCATCGCTCGCGATGCGATGAGGTTCCGCTGCGTCGGCAACGGATGGTCCACCTCGAAGATGCGGAGCCCCGCCGCGTTGAGCGATGGTGGCGGCTTGCTCCCCGCGGGCATCAGCATCACCCCCACCGAGGGCCGCACCCCAAGCCGGTCTACCGCTGCTCGAACCATGGGCAATGAGGCCATCCCTGCCGCCACCAGCACGCCGCCCCGCAAGGTTGCCGCAACCTCTTCCGACCCC
>JBKJOD010000475.1:0-11459 GCA_046593245.1 Phycisphaerales bacterium | reverse complement strand
GTCCGGCTGGCGCTGCGTCGGATCATCGGCGGGCATCGGCTTGTAGACAATCTTGCTGCGTGCGGGCTTGCCAGTCACTTCCGGGACCAGTTGCGTGGTCAGCTCCGCGAGCTGCTTAATCGTGAACTCCGTTGGGTTACCGATGTTCACGGGACCGACAAAATCCTCCGGGCCGTTCATCATGCGGATGATGACCTCGACCAGATCATCCACGTAGCAAAAGGACCGCGACTGCTTGCCCTCGCCGTAGAGCGTGAGGTCCTCGCCGCGGAGGACCTGGCGGATGAAGTTGCTCACCACGCGCCCGTCGAAGGGGTGCATGCGCGGGCCATAAGTGTTGAAGATGCGGACAACCTTGATCTTCACGTTGTTGGATCGGTGGTAGTCGAAAAAGAGCGTCTCCGCGGCCCGCTTGCCCTCGTCGTAACAGGCGCGGATGCCGATTGGGTTGACGTTGCCGCGGTAGCTCTCCGGCTGCGGATGCACCGTCGGGTCGCCATAGACCTCGCTGGTGGAGAACTGCAACACCTTGGCGCGGCAGCGCTTGGCCATGCCCAGCACGTTGATCGCGCCGAGCACCGAAGTCTTCATCGTCTTGATCGGGTTGTACTGATAGTGCCCCGGCGCGGCGGGACAGGCAGCGTTGTAGATCTCGTCCACTTCCAGCCAGAGCGGGTGCGTCACATCGTGGCGGATGAGCTCGAAGTTCGGCCTGCCCAGCAGGTGGGCGACGTTGGACTTCTGGCTGGTGAAGAAGTTGTCCAGGCAGATGACATCGTGGCCCTGGTCCACGAGGCGCTCGCAGAGATGCGAGCCGAGAAAGCCGGCGCCGCCGGTAACGAGAATGCGCTTGGTTGCGGGCACAGAAAAACTCCGTTGGCGCGCGGGAAGTGCCGAGCGCGGGTGGGGAGCAAGGGTATCGGCTTGTCGCCCGTCCGTCACAAGTTCAGCGTGAGGAAGTCGGGGCAGGCGGAATCCGCAAAACAGCCCCGAGTTTGGGCCGGTCCGGGTCTGGGAGGGTGTCCTTGTTGGCGTCGGCGATGGTCCGCCAGAGCACCCCCTTGCCGTAGAACTTCTCGGAGATGGTCCAAAGGGTGTCGCCGCTCTGGATGGTGTAGGTCTTGCCCTCTGGCTGCAGAACGGGCTTGGGGGGCGGCGGAACGACCACCGACTCATCGGGGATCGGCTCGTCCACCCAGACAAGCTTTCCCTGGATGTTCTCAGGGTCCAAAGGAATTCGGACTTTGGTCTCGCCCACCTTCAGGCGATCCGGGGAGACGAGAGGATTGGCGCGGCTGATGATCGCCGCCTTTGTCGAATCGCCGAAGACTTCCTTGCGACCGGCGATCCGCTCAAAGCTGGTGTCCCCCTTCTGCACGACATACTCGCGGAACTGCGGTTCGACCATCTTCTGGACTTTGCGGGTCTTCGCAATCGGGGGCTGCGGTGGCGGCGTGGGGAGCAAAACCTTCGGCTCGAGATTTGGGGGCGGCTGAACGGGGGCTGGCTCAGCGACGCGGGCCACGACGACCGGCGGGTTCTCCGGTAGCGGATCTAGCGTGACCTTGGCGCGAACCGGTTGATACACCCAGTACGTGACGATCCACACGCCCAGCAGGACGCACGCGATGCCGACGACTCGTGCTGGGGTCTCCGTCATGGCGATGGCTCCGACGCACTGTGGGGCACGCACCCGTCATCGGCCATGGGGGCGGAGCGGCTTCAGGCCGCGGCCCGCCCGGAATCCAGTTGATTGCCGCCGGAACCCGCCAGACCTGCGCTGGGCTCGGTGCCGTGGGGGTCCATTTCCTTGACCCAGAGCAGTGGCGCTGCGACGGCGATCGAGGAGTACGTACCGACGAGGATGCCGATGAGCATGGTGTATGCAAACACCCGGACGCCCTCACCACCGACGATGTACAGCACCATCGTCGCCAGGAAGGTCGTTCCTGCGGTAATGATGGTTCGGCTGATGGTCTGGTTGATGGCGTCGTTGATGACTTTGCGGCTTGCGTAGGGGAGCTTGCCGCGGTTCTCGCGGATGCGGTCCATGACGATGATGGTGTCGTTGAGCGAGTAACCGAGAATGGTGAGCACAGCGGCCACCACGTTCAGATCGATCTTGAAGGGCAGAATGCCAAGCTTGCCGGCAAGTCCCGGGTTCCAGTCGTACACCACCGTTGCGAGGGCCACAAAGCCGATGGCCACGAGGCAGTCGTGCAGCGTGCAGACGATGGCGGCCAGCGAGTAGCGAAAGGAGTTGAACCGCACCCAGACGTAGATGACGATGAGCAGTGTTGAGAGCAGGACGGCGGTGATCGCCTGGGCCCGGAAGGTGCTGGCCACGGCGGGGCTGAAGCTCTGCACCTCGGCGAGGGTCTGGGCTTGCGTCAGCGCGGCGGAGGCGACTCCCCACTCGCGGTCTCGCAGTTCGGTCTCCCAGCGTTTGCGATCCTGGAAGCTGACCTCCGGATCACGGATGAGAATGACAGCGGTTTTGACCGCCGAGTCCGCGCCGTCGATGACACGCAGCTCGTGCGGACGGGCACCGATATCGGCGAACTCAGTTTTCTCGCGGGTGTTCTGAAGACGATCCTTGAGCTCGGCGAGTGAAACCGCGGGTTGAATGTTCTTGAGCAGAATGGCCACGCCACCGTCGAACTCTGGAGCCAGGCCGGCCTTGCCGGGCATGCCGACGAGCCCGCCGATGTCGGGGCTGGTGATGGGGAAAATCTCGGCGCGTTCGGCCGACAGTGTGGAACCATCGAACGTCAGGGCCTGCCGCTCGCTGATCTTGTCGCGGAAGCGCGCGACCAGTTCTGTTTGCACGATCTTCGGATCGGTGACGAGCGTCTTGATTGTGAACTTGTTGGAGCTCTTGCCGTCGGGCTCGGGATTGACGGCGATAATCTCGGCTTCGCTAAACACTTTGAGCGGGCTTCCGTCACCGGCTTTGGCCGCGATATCAGCGACCAGAGCTTTCACCTCGTCACGCTTCATAGTGACGGGCTTGTCGTTCTCGGTCTTGAAGACCAGCGTCACGGCGGTGCCGCCGCGGAACTCAGTGCCGAGCAGGTTGGATCCCTGCTGCACGAGGAAGAACAGACCCATTCCCGCGATGACGAACGAAACTGCGTACGAGAAGAAGCGGATGCCGAGCCAGTCGATATGCGGCTGGAGCTTCCAGTTCATGGCCATGGAGAGCATGGTGATGCGGCGCCAGTGGAGCTTCTCGACCAGGAATGTGAAGAGGAATCGTGTGGCGAAGAGCTGGCTGAACAAGCTGGTGACGATGCCGATGCCCAATGTGAGGGCGAAGCCCTTGATTTCCTGCGTGCCCGTGAAGCCCAGCACCACGGCGGCGATGAGCGACGTGACGTGGCCGTCCACGATGGCAGAGAGGGCGCGACCATAACCCAGGCGGATTGCAGTGCGTAGATCGTGGCCGAGGTTCATTTCTTCACGCATGCGCTCGTAGATGAGCACATTGGCATCGACGGCCATGCCGAAGGTCAGAATGATGCCCGCGATGCCTGGGAGCGTGAACGCGGCCTGGTTGAGTGCCATCGCGGCCACGATCATTAGAGCGTTCAGTGAGAGTGCGACGACCGAGATCAATCCACAGGAGAAGTAGTACAGCACCATGAACCCGCCGACGACGACGAAGGCGATGACCCCGGCCGCGAGACCCTTGTTCAGATTCTCCTGGCCGAGGGTCGGGCCGAGAATGCTGGAGCTGATCGGCTCGGGCGAGAGTTTGGCCTTCAGCGAGCCCGCACTGAGCACACGGACGACATAGTCGATTTCGGATTGCTGGAACGAGCCGGTGATGCGTCCGCTGTTGCTGATTGCGCTCTGGAGTGTCGGGGCGGTGTACACCTCGTCATCCAACAGGACCGCCATGTTGCGGCCCTTATTGGGCTCGGTGAGCTTGCCGAGTTTGTCGGCCCCGAGAACGTCCATCTGAAACGCGATCGCCGGGCGGCCGAGCTCGTCGGCATCGGGGAAGGCCTTTGCGAGCATCCACTGGCCGTCGTTCTCGGTGAGACGCAGGCCGCGCTTGTCCCAGCAGAGCACGTAGTACGCGCCCTTGTATTCCTCAGCAACAAGGCGGCGGTTGGCGAAGTACGCGGAAGCAGACTGCTTGAGAGCTTCGAGTTCCTCGACCTTCTCAACCCATTGCTCGATTTTGTTGACCTTGAAGAAACGGGCATCATCAAACTTGACGTTGCGTGGCCCGCCCGATTTGAGCTGCTCGCGGAGTTCGGATTCGTTGGAGAGCTCGCCCGGGTTCACCGCGATGCGGAAGTTCAGCACACCCGCGCCCTTCAGGATGCGGATGACATCCTGCGGATCGTCCAAGCCGCTGCGCTTGGTCTCGAAAGACTTCCACTTCTCGATGGCCCGCTCGATGTCGGCTTTCTTGGCGGGGAACTGCGTCTGGATCTCGCCCACAGCACGCTGGCGAGGGCTTTCAAGAGTCGCTGTCTTGCCGTCCTTGCCCAGAAGCCGGAAGGGCTTGTCGGAAAGCGTGAGGGCGCGCCTGAGTTCGGCGGAGTTCAGGCCTGCGGAGGTCGCTTCTTTGGAGGACAAGTCGTACGCGGCTTCGGAGCCCGCGGCGGCCGTTCGCAGTTGATCGCGCTTGGTCTCAGCCTGCTTCAGCGTTTCCTTCAGCCCGGCGACGATCGGATCCTGCGAGCTCTCGCCGCCGGCAGTGCGGATTTGATCGCGAATAAAGGAAACCGCACGCTCAGCTGGGTCATACTCGGCACGAGCGCGGGTCTTGGTCTCAAAGTCCAGTGCTGCTTTGGTGATCTTGTCCGTCCGCCCCAAATCACCCCCAGCGGCCTTCTTGATCGCGTCGGTGCGCTGTGGTTCGGGGAGCGATGCGATGCGCTCGAGTTCATCGCGGGAGAGCGAGATGCTGCTGACCTTGGCGAGTTCCTCATCGAACTCACGCTTCAGCCCGTTCACCTTGTCGCTGGGCAGCGGCATGGTGATTTCAAGCCGGTCGCTGCCCATAGGAACAACGCTGATCTCCAGCACGCCGGCCGGGTCCAGACGCTCCTTAACGTTGGTAGCGACTTTGCCGAGAGTGTCATCCGGATCGCCGGGCTTGATGTCAACGCCATAAATCAGCGAGATACCGCCGGCGATGTCCTTGCCGCGGCGCAGCTTGGTGTCCGGGGGATAGATCGCCCAGAGACACGCGGCGACGATGAGCAGGAGAATGATGGCGTTGCGAACGAGGGTGGACATACGTGCGGTTGCCTCGGGAGAGGGAATGCGGCCGGTCGGAAGCGTCGGGTCCGCAGAAGGGAGTCAGTCGATCGGCCGTTAGCGGGGGGGGTGTGCAACGAATCAGCGGCCGGCGAGCATCTTCTCGCCCTTGGTCTTGACTTCAATGGTGCCGTTTGAGCCCAAATCCGAGTCGGAATCGCCCTTGCTGGCGGACTCCAGCACCTGCTGAATAGATGCCTTGGAAAACCGGGCCTTTGCGTTGGAGTTTTCGTCAATCCGCAGGACGACTTCGGTCTCGCGAACCTGATCGACGATACCGATCTGCCCGCCGATTGTAATGACTTTGTCACCCTTGCCCAGTGAGTCCATCAGCGCCTGACGCTTCTTCTTGTCCTTGCGACCGGACATGGTGGTCATCAGCATCATTACGGCGAATACGAGCACAATTGGCATCAACATGCCAAGTCCGCCGAAGGCACCGCCCGTGCCCTGCTGGGTAGCGGGGGTCCCAGGAGCACCGGAGGCAGCGGTTGCAGGAACCGCGCCAGTGAGCTTCGCTTCAGTGGAAGAGGCATCAGCCGCCGGAGAGGCGGCCGTCGGTGCGGGCGTTTGTGCGATTTGAAGGGGAATCATGGGCATATCTGGTGTGCTGCGCCTTTCCGGCATTCTGGCCGGCCTCGGGGTGAAATCTGCTCCGATGCGTACGGATGAAAAAGCACGGCCTGCATTTAGGACGTGGCTTGCACACCCAGCCCCGGACGGGCGACCGGCCAACGGTCAGCGAAGCCGTTCCAGTCGTCGGAACGGACCGTGGCCCGAAGGTCGGCCATAAACCGCTGAAAGTACCGAAGGTTGTGCAAACTGACCAGAATGGGGCCGAGCATCTCCTCAGCGAAGAACAGATGGCGAATATAGGCGCGGGAGAAGGGTTGGTCACCCGGAGATGCCCAGGGCATTCCCCGGGCTGGGCCGGGAGCACAGGCGGCACAGTCGCAACCCACCTCAATTGGGAGTGGGTCAGCCGCAAACTTGGCGTTGCGGAGGCGGATCTGGCCGGTTGGGGTAAATGCGTTGGCGTTTCGCCCGTTTCGGGTGGGAAGCACGCAATCGAACATATCTACCCCAGACATGACGGCCGCGAGGAGGTCGCGCTCGTAGCCGACGCCCATGAGGTATCGGGGCTTGGATTCGGGGAGGAGGGGGGCGGTGTGGCGAACGACGCGGGCGATGTCATCGGACTGCTCCCCCACTGCAACGCCGCCGATGGCATAGCCGGGGAGATCGATGGCGGCGACGCGCTCGGCGCACCAGGTGCGGGCGGAAAGGTCGGTGCCGCCTTGGACGATGCCGAAAAGGGAGCGGCGGTCATGGCCGCCGAGGCGGTGGTGCTCGGCCTTGCAACGCTCCAGCCAGCGGATTGTGCGTTCGTTGGCGAGGGTGAGACGGGCGGCGTGGTCGTAGGTTTTGGAGCGCGGGCGACGTTCGGAGGGCGCGGCGGTGGGCTCCCCCACCATCGCATCGCGGTGCGCGGCCTCGTGCAAGCGCGGCTGGTTCACGGGCGCGGCCTGCGGATCGACCGAGGGCGGACAGTCATCAAACGCCATGATGATGTCAGCGCCGAGCTGGTTCTGGATGCGCATCGCGGATTCGGGGGTGAGCGTCACCATCGCGCCGTCCACGATGGATTTGAACGTCACGCCATCGTCATTTATTTTGTTGGTGTGTGCGAGGGAGTAGGCCTGGTAGCCGCCGGAGTCGGTGAGCATGGGGCCGGACCAGCCGGTGAAGCGTTGCAGGCCGCCGAGTTTTTTGATGAGGTCCGCACCGGGGCGGAGCATGAGGTGGTAGGTGTTGCCGAGGATGATCTGCGCGCCGGTGGCGGCAACCATGCCGGGGAAGAGGCCCTTGACGCTGCCGCGTGTGCCGACGGGCATAAATGCGGGGGTGTCGAAGGAGCCATGCGGCGTCGTCACGCGGCCGACGCGGGCGCGGGTGGTGGCGGAGCGATGGGAGATATCAAAGCGGAGGGGCATGAGCGATTTAGCTGCCGCCCTCGGCGCTTCCAGTTGCGGATTGGCGGCGGAGAATCTCACGCTCGGTCGGAGTCAGAGATTCCAGCCCGTGCTCGTGGATTTTTTCGAGAATGCGATCCACGGCCAGAACTTCAGGGGGTGGCAGTTTGGGCTTGCGCGAGTCCGAGAAGACATCGAAGAAATCTCGGAGCAGGTGGGCGCGGCGTATGAAGAACGCGCCAGCGATCGCGCCACCGACGTGGGCCGCTTCGCCGCCGGCGTTGCTGCTGCCACGGAGGAGGTTGATGACCGCGATGCCGAGGAAGATGTAGACTGCGGTGCGCAGCTTCATGGGGATAATGGCAAGAACGTCGACGATCTCGGTCGGGCGGATGTACGCGGCTGCCATGAGGACGCCGAAGACACCGGCGGATGCGCCGACGAGCGGGGTGTAGATGTCTTGCACGAGCAGTGGCGAGGGAATGTGGCCGGTGGACCCGGGCGAGACCTGCTGCACGATGAACGCGAGCAGATTGAGCGCGAGATAGCCAACCGCGCCGAAGAGGCCGGAGACGAGGTAGAACGCGAGGTATCTGCGGCGGCCGAGATACTCCTCCACCAGTCCACCGACGAACCAGAGGCCGAGCATGTTGAAGATGAGGTGCATGTAGTCCACATGCAGAAACTGGAAGGTGATGAAGCGCCAGACCTGACCTTCGAGGAAGGCCTTACCGGTCGAGAAGTGGCCGATGCCGTCGATCGGCTTGCGATATGCGAAACGCTCGAAGCCGATGGGAGGGACCAGAAATCTGCCGCTGAGGGGCACCGGTGTGCCCGGAGCGATGGGGCTTTGCGTCGTCGGATAAATCGGATAGCCGAGGTATCCCGGCATGTCGGGAAGCGCGAGCGTGTGGGTGTAGTCCACCTTCGCGTTTTTCTTCTGGTCAGGAGTTGCATCAGGGCGGTAGAAGGTGCCCGCTCCAATCTTCATAGTCACGGGCTCGGTGCGTTTGGTCTGTGCGTCATAGTGAACCAGCGCGGCACCGACGAGGAAGACCGCGATGTTGACGATAATGATCCAGGTGTTGACCGAGAGGACGCGCATGCGGCCAACGCCCGCGCGGGGGCGCGGGGCGGAGGGAGTGGCACGGGCGTAGTCGCGATCGGAGAGGCCCATAGTGGAAGGAGAAGCGAGATACACCGGGATACGTGAAGTGCTGGACGGCTGATGTGGTTGTTGGGAAAGACGCGGAGTGTATTGATCGGCGTACGGAGGCCGCGGGGTGGAAGTTCAGCCGCGGCCTTTGCCCCGCTCGGTGGCATCTTTAAGGATGGACTTCTCGCGTCCGGTGAGCGATTGCATGCCTTGGTCGCGGATCTTGTCGAGAATACGGTCCACCTCGCGCTGGGCTTCCAGCTCCTTTTGCTGACGCTTGAGGGCGGCTTTGTAGGCCTTTTCTTGGGCGGCGGTGGCGGGGTCGGTGTTGGGGGGGCCGAAGCCCTTGTGGCCTTTGTCGGTGTCGTAGGCCCAGGCGGGCTCATCAGCCATCATGGCGAGCGCTCGCCGCTGCGTAAAGCAAGTGATGCCGCCAAAGAGGGCGATGGTGACCAGCAAACTGTGGTTTGTGCTAAGGCCAACCGCGCCAACGATGACAGCCACAAACAACCCAACGTTGACGGCGATCAACGTGGCTTTCTTGTAGCCGAGCTTCCACCAGAGCAGTTCCTGAAGGATTCGGCCACCGTCCATCGGAAACATCGGGAGGAAGACGTTGAAGAGGAAGTTGTAGACGTTCCATGCGTACGCGCAATAAAGCAATATCTTCCAGTACGCGGCGGGCTGATCGAACCAAGGGTCCTGAGTGCCAGACCAGATGTTGAAGAGATTGAAGAAAATCGCACTCCAACCGGCTCCAGCGGCTAGCAGCGCGGCGGCGAAAATGGCCGCGAGAGCGAGGTTGACGGCCGGGCCGCAGACCGTGGTGATGAGCGCGGCCTTCCAGTTGTGCGGCGGGCGGCAGAAGGCAAGGCCGCCGAGGGGCCACATGATGATCTGGTCGGCATCACCGCCGACAGCGCGGCAGGCGAAGCAGTGGCCGTATTCGTGCAACAGCACAAACACGAAACCGGAGAGAAACAAGAACGCGGTGAACCAGAAGCCGACCGCGCCCGGAGCGAGCGGCCAGATCAGTTTGGCCGCGACATACGCGAGATAGAGGATGTGAATCTTGACGGTGATGCCGGCGAGCCGGTAGATGGGGATGGACCAGCCGAAGAAGTTGTCGCCCTCGACGAACATCCGCCGGAAGGCGCGGCGGAACCCGCCGCCCTCGCCGAAATCGCCCGCCCGGTTGTAGTCTCGATCCTGAATGCCCATTGCGGGATTGTTGACAGGGTGGAAGGGGCTTACCAGCCCGGGACTGCGGTGGTTCGCCTGAACCTGTGCGCGAGACTTGGACAAGGGAGATAGGAAAATGGGCGTCGAGGGCGAGAGCTCCTTCGGGCGAGGCGCCCGAAACATCGGCCAGTAGGCCGATGCCACGGTCAATCTCCGAGCAGCCCGGCACGCTCGGCGAGGAGAATTGCGAGCATCGACTTGGCATCGCGGAGTTCGCCGGTGCGGATCATTTCCAGCACGCGGGGAGCGGGGACGATTTCCACGTCGATGCTCTCGTCCTCCTCGAGTTTCTGGCCCACATGGGTCAGCCCGGTGGCGGCGAAGGCGAACATTTGCTCGTCGGTGAGGCCCGGTGTTGTGTAAAACCAGCCGAGAGGGATCAAGGTTGCGGCCTGATAGCCGGTTTCTTCGATGAGTTCGCGAGCGGCGCAGAGTTCGGGGGCTTCACCGGGGCCGAAACCCTGGGGCTGGCCATCGCGATCCGGGAGGCGCGACCGCTCGATGGTGCCGGCGCAGCATTCGAGGAGGGGCTGAGCGAGGGAGATGCGGAAGTTGCGGATGAGGACGATGGAGGGCGGGAGTGGTGAGTGGGCAGTGGGCAGTTGGGGATTCAGGATGGGAACAATCACGACCGCGCCGGGGTGACGGACGTTCTCGCGTTTGAGCGTGGAGCCGCCGGGGCGCTGGACGGTGAGGAGCTCGAAGTCGAACTTCTTGCCGCGGTGGAGGAGGGAGCGGGCGGTGATTTGCGGAGAGGGTTGACCGCTCATGCACGGTTCCACGTCTTGCCGCCATACACGCCGCGATCGCCTAGGTCTTCCGCGATGCGGATGAGTTGGTTGTACTTGGCGTTGCGGTCAGAGCGGCAGGGGGCACCGGTTTTGATCTGGCCGCAGTTGGTGGCGACGGCGATGTCGGCGATGGTGGAGTCCTCGGTTTCGCCGGAGCGGTGGGAGAGGATCGCGCTGAAGCGGTTGCGCATGGCGAGGTTGACGGCGTCGAAGGTCTCGCTGAGGGTGCCGATCTGGTTCACCTTGACGAGGATGGCGTTGGCGGAGTTTTCCTTGATGCCGCGGGCGAGGAACTTGGGGTTGGTGACGAAAAGGTCATCACCGACGATCTGGACCTTATCCCCGAGCTTCTCGGTGAGCTTGGCCCAGCCGGCCCAGTCGTTTTCCGCGAGGCCGTCCTCGATGGAGCGAATCGGATACTTCTTGCACCAGCCGGCCCAGAGGTCGATCATCTGATCGGAGGAGACGATGTTCTTTGGGTCGGACTTGAAGAAGCAGTAGCCCTTCTTCTTCTTGGCCGCGGCTTCATTCCAGAGCTCGGTGGTGGCGGGATCGAGGGCGACGAAAATCTGGCGGCCCCAGTCGTAGCCGGCCTTTTCGGTGGCCTCTTCGAGGAGTTTCAGGGCGTCTTCAGCGGACTTCAGGTCTGGGGCGAAGCCGCCCTCATCGCCGACGGCGGTGGAGAGGTTGCGCTCGTGGAGAACCTTCTTGAGCGTGTGATAAATTTCGACGCAGGAGCGAAGCCCGTCGAAGAAGTTGTCGAAGCCCCAGGGCTGGATCATGAACTCCTGGAAGTCCACGTTGTTGTCGGCGTGCTTGCCGCCGTTGAGGACGTTGAACATGGGGACGGGAAGAATCTTGGCCGCGGAACCGCCGAGGTAGCGGTAGAGGGGAAGGTCGCAGGCCTGCGACGCGGCCTTGGCCACGGCCATGGAGACGCCGAGGATGGCGTTGGCCCCGAGCTTGGACTTGGTGGTGGTGCCGTCGAGGGCGAGCATCGCGCCGTCGATGTGCTCC
>JBKJOD010000467.1:0-21879 GCA_046593245.1 Phycisphaerales bacterium | reverse complement strand
GGGCACCGGCAAAACGCTGCTGGCCGTCGCGGCATGATGGGCCGGGCGACCAGCAGCTTCTCGTAGCGCTCCTCGTTGAAGGTTTTGGCCATGCCCGCCGCGACGGCCAGCAGCGTTTTGCCGGTGCCCGCGCTGCCCAGCAGTGTGACCAGCCGCACCTCGTCATCCATCAGCAGATCAAACGCCATGGTCTGCTGCACATTGCGCGGCAGGATGCCATAGATCGGCTTGCGTGGCTGGTTCACCGGGATGAGATGGTCGGTGTCCGCGAGCCGGCGCGCGAGTCCGGTGTGGCCCTCGTCCGCCGCGTCGCGGAGGATGATGAACTGGTTTGCCACCACCTCGCGGCGATACGTCTGCCCATCCTCGGTCGTCTCTGTCAACGCTTCATTCACGCGATCCAGCGCGAGCATGCGCTCGGCGTACAGCTCATCAATGAGTGCGCCCTCGGTGGTTGCGTGGACGAAGCCGGTGTACAGCCGCTCGGCGTCGACCTTCTGGTTCTCAAAGTCCTCGGTGCGAATGCCGAGCGCATCGCTCTTGATCCGCGCGTTCAGATCCTTCGAGACAAACACCGCCCGCTTCCCCTCCGAGTGCAGCGTCCACGCCACTGCCACGATCCGATTGTCCGGATTATCTTCCTTGAGCACGCCCGGACGGGTGTGCTCGGCGACATCAATGCGCACATCACCGGTCTGGCCATTGGCCCCGCTGCTGGCGGCTTGGCCGGTGGTCGGGCTGTGGTCTCCCCAGCGCACCCCATCAATCAGCCGTCCCTGCGAGCGCAGGCGATCCAAGTGCCGGATGCACTCGCGGGCGTTGCGACCCACATCGTCGTTCATCCGCTTGAGCTTGTCGAGCTCCTCGATCACCGCGAAGGGGATGACGACGTGGTGCTCTTTGAACACGAAGATCGCGTTCGGGTTGTGCAGCAGCACGTTCGTGTCCAGCACGAAGTGCTTGAGCTCCGTCTCCGGCGTCGGCGCCCCTTGGTTGCCCGTGCGAGTGACCGATGACGTGCCCGGCTTGCTGCCCTGACCCGTCGTACGCGCGTCCTTGCGAGTTGTCGCTGCCATCGTGTGGTCGCTTCTCCGGTTCTCGAACCCGTCCGCCCCGCCCACTTACTCCGCATCGGCGTTCCGCCGGTGCCCAACAACAATAACCCCGATTTGGACCGTCAACCTCCCAATACGCGGTCTTTGCGGGTTTTTCACGCAGGCAATTCCGGCTCATCCGCTTCTCACCCCAGCACCATCTTGCAATGGTCGATCTGTTCCGTCTCATGCCCACTTTTGCACGCTGGATCAACTTTCTCCTCCTGCCGATGCGCGGCCGCAAGGGGATGCTCACCGTCATTCTGGCCCTGCAGGCCATGATTCTGGCCATCGGCCTGGCGATTGTTTTTCAGGATGTTCGTCACCGCGTTGCCACGCGGCTGCAGGATCGCATCCTCGAGCAGAACACCCGCACCGCGGAATCCCTCGCCAAGACCATGGATGAGCTCAACTTCGGCGAGGCCTATTGCGGCTCACCGGGGCGCGAAAAGGCCCAGCGCATGATCGAGGACCTGACCCTGCCCGCCGGCGGTTTCGTCTGCCTGCTGGATGAGCACGACAAAATCATCTGCCATCCGCGGCTTCGCCAGGATCCAAACCTCTGCGGCGTGGAAATGCGCGATATGCAGGTGCAGCAGCCCGACGCCACGACGGCCGCGCTCGGGGATTCGGATCGGACCAAAGTCCTCGCCGGTCAGGCGACGTTCATGGACAAGGGCACGCACTACCTCGCGGCGCGGTACATCCCTTCCATGAAAGCACGCGTGGTGGTGCAGCAGCCCGAGTCGGGCCTGCTCGCGTTCGGCGAGGCCGTGGCATCGGGCACCATGCTCCGGGCCGCCATGCTCGGCGTGGTGATTCTCGCGCTCACTGGCGCGATTTCGTTCACGCTGATTCGGCGGCACAATCGGGTGCTGGAGGCCATCAACTGCGGATTGGAGATCGAGGTCGCCGGTCGCGTGCGCGAGTCACTTGCCGCCCGGCACTCGCTGATCATCGGCCTTGCCAAGCTTGCCGAGGCCCGCGACACCGACACCGGCCAGCACCTGGAACGCATCTGCACCTACTCGGACCTGCTGGCCAACCAGCTGCGCGACACGCACAAAGAGATCACCCACGTGTGGATGGACAATCTCCGGCTGGCAGCATCGCTGCACGACATCGGCAAGGTTGGCATTCCCGACAACGTGCTGCTCAAGCCGGGCAAGCTCACGCCGGAGGAGCGGCTCATCATCGAGCGGCACCCCGCCATCGGTGCGGACACGCTGCTGACCGTTCGCGAACGCCTCGGCGACGATGCGCTGCTGGACCTCTCGCTGCAAGTGGCACGCTCGCACCACGAACGCTGGGACGGCAAGGGATATCCGGACAAGCTCGCGGGCGTGATGATCCCGCTGGCGGCACGCATCGTCGCGCTCGCGGATGTCTATGACGCGCTGACCTCGGTGCGTGTGTACAAACCCGCGCTCTCGCACGCGGACGCGTGCGCCATCATTCGCGACGGGCGCGGCTCGCACTTTGATCCGGATGTGGTGGACGCCTTCGAGCGCGTCGCCGACGAGTTCGCCCGCGTTCGCGAGGAGATGAACCCGACGGTGAACATGGTGATGCCCGTGATGCCGGAACGGCTTGCCGCGTGAGTTTGTCTCTGGCAGGGGCGTGGCGCATGACGTCGGCGATTGGGGTGCAGCACCACGGGCGGGCAAGCCGCCCGTGCCACCCGTGGCATCCGTGACATACCCATCTCACACGAACGTCGCGATGCCGAGCACGAGGGCGAGCAGCACCGCCAGCCCCACCTTCACGAGTGTCGCCGCCAGGCGTCCGATGGCCGCGCCGGCGCCGGACTTGCTGGCCTCGCCCCATGTGCGCTGCTTGAAGACCTTTTCCCCGAGCAGCGCACCGACGAACGCGCCCACCGCCGCGCCGATGATGGTTCCGATCAGGAACAGCACCAACGAACCGACGATGGCGCCGAGAATTGCACCGATGACCGACCACATCGCGCCGGTCTTGGTGCCGCCGAACTTGGATGCCCCCAGCCCGCTCGCGCCAAGTTCAATTATCTCCGCCAGCACCGCGACCCCGGCGCACACACCCAGCGTCCACCACGAGTACATCTCGCTTCCATATTGCGCCATGTGCCACCACTGCGCCAGCCCCGCGCCCAGCAGCATCACCCACATCCCCGGCAGCAGGAGCGCGGTGAGCGCGATCCCCACCACGTTGAGCACGCACACCCCGACACCAACGGTGATCTCCCAGCCCAGTTGCCCCATCGCGGGCCCCCCTTCGCTTACTGCTTCGGCTCGTCAGAATCGTTGGACTCCGCATCAATCGCCGCGGCCTCTTCCGCCTGCTTCTTTTTCTCTTCCTCCGCCGCGCGTTCGGGGAAGCGTGTGCGCTCCATGCCCAGCACCCACTCCTCCAGCGGCACATAGCGGAGCAGATCCAGCTTGTGCTGCCCGCCATCGGTGGTCTGGATGGTCACGTAGTACTTGTGCCAGAGCCGCTTGTCCACATCCTCGATTTCAGCAGGCGTGAAACTGGCCCCGCCCGGCACCGTCAGGCGCTGCGTCTCCGGCTCGAACCGCGTGCGCGTGGCCTGGGCTTTGCACTTGAGCATCAGAAAGACCAGATACCCGCCCAGCCCGAAGCCGACCAGCACGAACAGCCACTGCACCGGCAAATCCCACGCCGAGAGCGGCGTCGGCTGCGCGGGCGCGGACTTCCAATATGTTTCCAGTTCATCCCGGAGCGCTTGCACCGTCAGCGGCGTCCTGGTGCCATCCGCGGCCTCCGATGATCCCTCCCCGGTGGTCATCTCAAACCAGAGCGACTTCTTCACCGGCGCGGTGTATGCGCCCAGCGGCTTGCGTTTGGTGTCCAGCTTCCACGCGCGATCCAGCGCACTGAGCCACTCATACCGCGCCACATCCATGGCCGCGGTTCGCCCCTCGCCACCGTCGCGCCCGGCCTGCCCGCGCAGGTCGCTGATCTTGGCCCCCAGCGCGACCAGTTCGGTGCCCGGATTCGCCGCGGCCGTTTTGTCGGCGCGCAGAAAGCCGGCTTTGTCCGCCGCTACCAGATAGTCGCGCAGTTTGCGCGAGGCATCCGCCAGCCCGCGCGACGGATACAGCGACGCCGCGTCGTAGAGCGCCCAGCACCCAAACCCGAGCAGCACGATCAGGAAGACGCCCGTCTTGAGCACCCAGTTCCGATTCAGCGTGCATGATTGCGTTTCTGCCATCGCGTCCTTCCGTTCCTGCCGTACGTGCTTCCCCACCGCCAAGTGCGTGCGGCCACCGTATGGATCGACCACATCCATACCAAACAACACACCGAGTGTACCGCATCACCCACTTACCCCGCGTCCGGATGGTCCAGGGCACCCTGCCAGAACTCCTCCGCCCATGCCCGGCCCGCCTCCGTCTGCATGAGCTCCGCCCAGCCGCCCTCGCTCACCTTGCGCACCGGTATCCGGGGCGGCCGCTTGCCGTGCTTCATCGCCCCGGTGAGCCATTCCGAGTGCACACGCCGCATCCGATCGGCGGCCTCTTCCCAATCCTGCGTACTGAACATCGAAAACAGCATGGGCCAATCTTATGCCTGATGGCTTGTTGGCTTCCTCTCGAAGGGCTCGTACACATCCTGACGATGCTTGCACCTTCTCGCGTGTGAATGGCCACCACGGCCCGGACACCACCGACGGGCAGGTGTTCTGGGATGCCAAGAAAACGACCCCGGTCCAGAACGGGCCGGGGTCGAACCATGATCACATACGTTTCTCAGAACCCGCTCAGGCACATCCGGCAAACCACGCGCTCAGGAAATCGAAGATGTCCTGCACGGTGAGGCCGCCCGAGTTGTTGAAGTCCGCGGATGGGGTGCCCGCGAACCAGGCGGCGAGGAAGTCGAAGATGTCCTGCACGGTGAGAGCGCCGGAGGTGTTGAAGTCCGCGTTGCAGCGGAACTCGGCGGAGATGCTCAGCGGCCCGGTAACGGTCTGGGCGCACGCACCGCTGCCGCTGCACGCGCCGGACCAGCCGACGAATCGTGAGCCGCTGTTGGGTGTTGCGGTGAACGAGACTGCCGTGCCATGGGCGAAGACGCCGTCGCACGTGGATGGGCAGATAATCGTGCCGGGCGTGCTCGTCACCGTACCGAAGCCGGTGCCGGTGCGCAAGACGCTTACGGTGTAGGTCGCCGCCACGCACGGATTCGGGGTGCAACTGGTGCCGTCGCCCTGATAGGTGCCCGCGCACGCGCCGCTGCCGGCGGCCACGGAGCAGGTGCCGGCGGGCACGCAGCATGCGCCGCTGGTTGCGGACACACACGAGAAGGTGTCGATGCGGAAATCATCCAGCGCGGCCTCCACGATCGTGGCCGTCAGATCCTCAGCGACGAAGCGGAGCTTCACCTGTGCGGAGGGTGTCAGCCCAAGCGAGGAGAACGTCCAACTGGCCTGCCGCCAACCACCCACGGTCTCAGCGGTGTTGCCGGGGCCAAGGGTTTCGGCGCGCACCCATGTCGTGCCATTGTTCACCGACACATCGATGCGGCCGGTGTTGGTTGATCCGGAGTTGTAATACCAGCGCCAGTACGACACCGTCGCGTCGCTGGACCCGCTGAGATTGAAGACCGGGCTCAGGAGTGTTGTGAATCCACCGTCCACATCGTTGGTGCCGACCGCCGCGCCGGCCGCGGCGTTGCCCGTCACCCAGCAGAGCGTTCCGCCGTGCGCGGCACCGGCTTGCGCCGTGGTGCTGACGGGTGTGGCGCGAATCCACAATCCGGTGGTGGCGGTGTCTCCGGCACCGGTGCCGACGGTCCATCCCTGGTCTGTCTCAAACCCGTCGGATGCGACCGTGGTGGAGCCCGTGTATGTCACCGCGGCATACCTGCCGGTCGGCGCGTTGGATGGATTCGTCCTGTTTCCCAGTGACGTTCCGGTGCTGAAGTAGTAGTTCACGCTTGCGAAGCACGTCTGTGCGGGAATCGTCGCCGTGTACATGTTGGTGCCGGCGGGCGTCAAGGCCACCGGCGCGTACGCACCACCGGCGATGGACACAAACATCTGTTGCGTGCCCGGCGTGATCGTGAGCGCGGTGCCGACAATGTTCACGCGGAAGGTCGCCGCCGCACTTGGGGAGAGCTGCGTGGGCAGCCCGTCGGGATAGGTGAAGGTCGCGAAGTTGGGCCCGTCATACGCCTCTACAACGCCCGTGGTCGTGCTGCTGACCGGGCTGGTGGCGCTGTATCCCAGGCCGCGCTTGGCGAATGCCTGCCAGAGCGCATCTGTATCAGCCCCGCTGTTGTCGGCAAGGTTCGCCGCAAGGATCGCGTCCCGGGCCTGGATCAGCGTCGGGTTCGCCACGCTCAGCTTCATTCCGTCGATCACGATCTGCAGCATCCGCTGGTTGCCCGCGAAGCCGTAGGTGTGCCAGAGCGCGGCCCGCCCTTCGTTGAGCATCTCGCACCAGACCTCGCCGATGTTGTGGACCTCGTTTGCGGTGTTCCCGATCACCGTGCTCCGCGGGATGGTGGCCAGGAAGTTGATCTGGGTCGTGTCGATATCCGCGTATGTCTGCGGTGCCTTGCCCAGGTCGGTGCTGTATGGGAAGCGGCGGATGCCGAAGTAGTAGTTGGTGGTGTATGTTGCCGAGCCGAGCTGATAGGTGGTGTATCCGCCCATCGGATAGGTTGCGTCCGGGTTGTCGGTGGGCTCCGCGAGCAGGCAGAGGGCGACGAAATCGCTCCAGCCCTCGCCCATGCCGCCGGGCTGCGTGCCGCTCAGCCCGCCGTGCAGACGGATCGATGTGCCGTGGGTGAGTTCGTGATACACGATGTCGCCTTCATACGAGCCATCGCGATCCGGCGTCGGGCCGGTGAAGATGTACATCTGGCAGCGCGCCGTGGAGCCGTCCGAGCCGCTGGTTCCAAAGTTCGCGTTGTTGGTGCCCGATCCGTCCTGTGCTTCCGCACGCACATAGTCGCCCGCGACGCCAAGCCCGCTGAAGTTGGTGAGCTGGAAGTTCCGCGCCGCCTCATTGAAGCCCAGCGCCATGAGCTTGTCGTGGTACCAGTTGGAGCGGTAGAACAGCTCCACCACGGTCGCGTCTTTCTGCGTCTGATTCGCGTTGGGGGCGAGCGTCGGATCGAATGTGAGGTTGAACACTCGCAACGCCCCGCCATTGGGGCGCGGCAGGTCCGGCGAGTTTGCCGTCGCGTCCGCATCCAGATACGCATCCACGTTGTTGCCCGTGGTCTCCATGTTTCCATCGTTGATCCAGCCGTTCGGACTGAACGCGCTCACATCAGCCGGGCTGAACGTCAGCGACTGGCTCGTCAGCACAGGAAACTGGAACGCCGTGTTGGTCGGGTTGCCGGGTGTTCCCGGCGCGATTCCGTCGGAGGGGAACACACGCATGGTCACCGGCTGGGTGGTTTCCCACACCAGCCAGTCGTGCCGGCGCAGCACCGAGCCGTCGGTCGCGTCCACGTGCACGTCGTAGGTGTGGCCCGCGCCCTTCACCGGCACGATCACATGCCACGCGGGATGGATCGTCTTGCGATCCAGCGCGAAGTACACCAGCGTGGTCACCACCTTCTCATCGTCGCGCAGTTCCGGGATGCTCGCCCACTGCTGGCGCAGCGTGCCCGGCTCCGCGTCTGTGGTCGCGACCGGCTGGCCCGCGATGCTCACGCCGACATTCGCCGCGGCGATTCGGATCGCGCTCGGCGCGTCGAACGCGATCGGGGGGGTGACAAAGTCGCCCTCGGGCCGGGGGAGCATGGTGTCCTGAATGTTGATCAGCTCACCCGTGGGCATGACATTCGCCCGGACTTCCGCCTCGAATAGGTCCGCGCCGCGAATCTGCTGCTGGAACGTGAGATGGCGCACCTGGTTGTGGTCGGTGACGAAGTCGCGCTCCACGCGGGCCCGATCGATCTCCGATGCGCCCGCTTCCATCAATCCCGGATACGTGCCGATGAACTCCTTCGTCACGCTCGTCGGAGTCCACTTCTCCGCCTGCTGCTTCGCGGGCGTCAGAAACCGCCACGTGGAGCGCACGAACCGCGCCGTGCCCATCATCGCATCATCATCGACCATCACCCCATCCACGATGCCGCGCAGCCGCGCGAGATCCGCGGCCCGCGCCTTCAACTGCTGATCGCTGCGGCTCCCCGCCAGCACATCCGTTACCCGGGCCAGCACCTGACCATCGCCATCCAGCCGCGCATCAAAGAAGGGCAGCCCCGGCCCGAAGTCCGCGTTCGGTTCGCTCTTGATATTCGCATCCGACCGCGCCGGGCTGGCCTTGGTCGTCATCTGCGGGTCCACCTGCCCCATCGCCGTGAGCGAGAGCCCCATACCGCACGCTACAACCATCGCCAGCACGCTCGCGCGCGCGGTTGCCGAAGCTCCAGTCAGACCCATGTGCTACTTCCTTTATAACTGCGTGGACTGCAATCAGTCTCGCTGTACGGATTCTGGCCGGAATCGGCCCGTGAAGAGTGTGCCACAGCCCCGAAAGGCCGCCACCCGAATCCCCGCAAGTCACCGACAGTCACTCCGGTACGAACCGACTGCCCCGAGCGGTTCCGTGCATCCGTGTTCCCGGTCTCGCCGGCCACTGGCAGGCAGACCTCAACACCATCCATGCCCAAACCTCATTCGGACAGACCGGTCCCTAGACAAACGACCCTCGAGCCATTGCACTTTGGCATGGGACGCGATGCCGGGTTGGCTCTCCAAATCGAGCATGGGCCACGAGCCAACTCATGGTACAATTCATTGCTCAAAGCCGATCGGGAGGTTTCCTATGACTCGGAAACGCGCCCACTATCGAATCAAATCGAACGCTGGCCCCGCCTTCACGCTCATCGAGCTATTAGTGGTGATCGCCATCATCGCGCTGCTGATCGGGTTGCTGCTGCCCGCGCTGGGCAAAGCACGGGGCGCGGCCCAGGAGGCCGTCAGCCGCTCCAACCTGCGCTCCTGCGGGCAGATCGAGCTGGAGTACGCTGGAGACTTCAAGGGGTCGTTTGTGAATCCCTTTGACAAGAACAATCTGACAACGTGGGGACTGGGGTGGTATGAAATCGTGGGGCCAAGGTCCACCAATAGCACGCTGTACACAATCGACGCTTCGGATGGGCTTGGCTTTTGCACCCAGATATTCGCGTCGTACTGGGCAAGCATGACCCTCGACTACATTTCCGGCACGGATGCCCCCAGCAAAGTTCTGATCTCGCCCCGAGATCAGCGAGCCATGGCGCGTGTCGATGCCCTGTTGCCGCAGTTTCAGACGAGCCCCGGCGGGCTCATCTGGGACACTTCGTACTGGGCATCGCCGACGCTCTGGCTGAGTCCATCGGCGTATCAGTCGATTGCGCGCACGCCCTTGTTCCGGCCCGACGTGCGATTCTGGAATCGAAACCGCGTGGACAACGTCGTGGATCCCCAAGCAAAGGTCATGATCTTCGAGCGGTTTGATTTCACGAGGCCCACAAGGGCGCGTCGTGCAGGAGGGCGCGAGAACTTCTCACCGACATTCAACGACCCGGAGGCCGCGACAAAGTTCGCGCTCGTTGATGGCAGTGTGGACAGCGTGCCCCTCTCGAAGCTCCACGCGCTGGCAAGCTCTGCCAACGTCGCCGAACAAACGATCTATGCGCCATCCGGCAACTTCGAGTTACCTGATCAGATTTTGAGCGGGAGCATCACCAGTTCTGCTCAGATGGGTCAAGATGGCCTTGAGAACGGTGACGGCACCCAGCTTGGCATCCCCGGCGGCCTGAATAAGTTTCGAGCATTCTACTGGGCAACCAGAAAAGGCGTGCATGGAAGGGACATTCCGCGATAGCGGCGCGGATGCTCGCGCATAGCAATCGCCCCCCCCCCCCCGAAAAAGGTGAGGCCGCACAACGAACACAAGAATTCTGTTTATTTTTTCATGTCGGCCCGCCGCGGCGTGCGAGTATCTTGCATGTGAAGTGTGTGCGCACCAGACGCTCGTTCGGACCCAACATACACAAAGGTCTCTCGCCATGAACGCATCACGTCGGTCGCTTGGCGTATCTCTTGCCGCTGCGCTGTTCGTGGCGGGTGCCGCGCACGCGGACCCCACGTTGGTCAAGCTCTGGGTGCAGATTCCCAAGGCAGGTGGATCAGATGCCGCGATGCTGTTGGACCTGGTGAACAGCGATCCGCGCGTTAGCCCGATCGTGCGCATCAATATTCCCAACATCGGGCCGCTGCAGTCGAATCTCTGTATTCCCAGTGACCCGGCGCAGGCCTGGACTGTCAATCCCCAAGTTGCAGCGTGCGAGGCGGCGCAGATTGTGAAGGCGATCACCAACGGTCGTCCGGCCCCGACCGACGGGTACCACATCGCCCTCATGCTCGCCGGTTTTGGTTCCGGCGGCTCATGGTCTCTGAATCCGGCCACGGGGTACTACGAAGAGGACTTCTATTTTCCCGCTCCCGCGCTCGCCAAGCCGAAAAAACGAGCTCCAACTCAGCCGCCCTTGCCCGGGGGAACCACCTCATCCATCCCGATCTGCTTCCGCACCTTACTGGCGTCCGCGGCCCGCCCCGCCTCACTCAGCACCTGTGCATATCTCGCACCCACCAGAAAGTAGTTGCTGGAGGTCTCAAAACCAGGCGACATCTTCGCGGGCTTGTTGATGCGCCGGAACGCATCCTCGTAGAGCCCGACGATACTTGCCTCCTTCTTCTCCTTGTGCAGCAGCGCATCGGCGCGCCCGAGTGCGGTGAGGACTCCTCGGCCATCGTTGGCGTACTTGGTGATCACTTCCTTGTACGCGTCCCACGCCCGAGCGCCATCTTCGGCTTTCTCCCAGCACTCTCCCTGCGCCACCCGCGCCGCCGAAACCAGATCCGGGCGGCGCTGAAACTCCGCCGCCGCCCAATCCCACAATCGCGACTGCTCGGCGGCGGGTTCGGTGCTGCGGATCAGGGGAGTCAGCACGGCGAACGCGAGGTCCGGGCGATCGCGCCCGGCCATGCGGATGACGGCGTCTCCCCAGTCTTTCTTCGCCGCGCTGTCCAGCATCCGCTTCTCCGCCAGCTGCATCAACAGCCGCCACGCGGGCTCGTATCCCGGGTTGGCCGCCAGTGCGCCCTTGAGCTGCGCCAGCACCTGTCCGATGTCGGCCCCGCGTGCGCCCGCCCGGGGCATCTCGCCCCAACTCTCTCCGGTGGGCCACGCGGGCGGCCACGGCTTTCCGACTTTGTTCATCTTCTGAATCAGCCGCGCCGCGATATCGGTGCGGGCCGCCGCTTCACTGGTGGTGTCCGCTTTGCCATTCACCATCCAGTCCGACAAACCCACAAACGCATCGGTCGTCACCTTGCCCGTCTGCGGGTCGGTCACGTGGCCGACCGTGGTCTTGTAATCTCCGAATCGGCCCTCCGAAAAATCCCACTGCTGGCGATTGGCCGCGCTCTTCATGTACCCCACCCACGCGTGCCCGACATCCGAACCCTCGCCCGTCACATACACCGACGGCACCCCGATCGCTTTGGCCACCTCGCTTGCGAAATACGCCTGCTCGGTGCACACGCCCCCCACCTTCTTGATGTTTCTCAGCGTGTACCCATCCTTGAACACCTTCTTCTCGCGCCCGAACTTGAACGCGCCGGTGTCATACACGATCGACGAGTACACCTTGCCGACCATCGAGTTTCCCGCATACATCTGCTGCGCCCAGCGCAGGTCCTCCAGGTCGCTGTGCACATCCACGATGTGGACCCACAGCCGCGGCTCCCGGAACCGGATCTGCAACTTCGGCTCGCTGGCGAGGAAAAACTCGAACACCTCCAGCGCGTCCACCGCCACCGGCGCGGCCTTGTCTCCCTGCTTGGCGAGCACCGGGTGCGCCGGCGGTTTGTCATACACCACCGCGACCGCGACGGCCAGCGCGCCGAGCTCCGTCACCCCGGCGCGGGTGTCGGCCAACTCCTTCTCGTGCTTCTCCTTCATCTTGGACATCAGCGCGTACACGCCCGGCACATCGTCCTCCGGACGCACGGTGAACACCAACGCTTTGCGCAGCCCCGGATTGGCCACCAGAAACGGCGCGAGCGCGGCACCCGAGGCGTTCTTGGCATCACCGGCCTGCAACGCCAGCCGGCGCGCCGCGGCCAAATCCACCAGCAGTGCGGGGTCTTTCTCGGACATCACGTACGCGAGATACACATCAAACAACCCCTCAATCTCGTCGGACACGGCCCGCGTCGGCGTGGCAGCGAGCTTCGCAAGCAGTTTGTCCAGCTCGGCCCGCACCGTCTTCTCCACCCGCGCCGCGTCGGGTATCTCCGCCGGCTTCCGCGGCTGCGCATCAGCCGTCGCGACGATCCCCACGCACCCGCCGACGGCCGCCCCCAGCACCGCCGCTCGCATCACCAGTCCGAGAGTTCGCGTCTTCATGCACCATCATTGGGCGCACGCTCGGATTGAGCGAGTGTGGTGGATACGGGCGAGTTGCGTCATTCTAAATCGGTCGCAAAGGCACGTCTGATGACCAACGCTGCGTGCTTTTACTTGGGGTTCCGCTCCTTCGCCGCAAGCTTCTGCTTCTCCGCTTGCAGAGACTCTTCGAGCTGGTTGGCTTCGGCGCGGACCACTCGCGCGGCCAGTTCCGAAAGATCCACCTCTCGTACTTCCGCGCTCGCATCGTCCTCAAGCACCTGTGGGCGAGTCGCATCCATCGCATCCGCCTCCCGCCACTTCGTTTCGAGCTGCCGCATCAGCTCTTCCGGCACCGCCACCCGCATCTCGCCCCCTCCTTCGGTGCGGATCGTCACCACGCGAAACGCTTCGAGCGTGTTTACTTTCACCACTGGGGTGAGCGCGTAGAACTTTTTACTGCCCTGGCGCCGCCAGGTGACCAGCCCGTTGCGACTCAGTTTTCCCAGCCGCAGACTGACCGCTGGGAGATCCAGCGACATCATCCGGGCCATTGCCCCAACGCTTCGCTCGCCATCGGCCATCAGCATCAGCAGTTCCAGGCACACCTCACCATCGCATAGACGCATGATCCGGTGGAGACCGGATGCCACCTCAGTCATCGCCTGCTGCGCCGCGTCCGTTGGACCCGCTTTGGGCATCTGCCACCTCATGGCCGCGCACACCCACCCTCCCTGCGTCCGGTTCCCACGCCGCGGCGTTCACCCGTGGAAACTCTTTAAGAGAAGCGAGCGCTGGGGTCGCTTTGTGACAGCGAGAGATGATTTCTCTGTGCAATTGTTCACTTTTCCCCCTTTCCTGCCAGCCAACGGCCACTGACAAGCACTCGCCTTACCGTCGCGAGTCGCTGCCGAGACCCGAGCCACCGTCTGAACACCCACAGCAGTCCATCGCATCCGGAATACACGGAAAGAGCGCCGATACTCTCCAAGATCACTGGCTGGAGCACGCCATGTGCATTCACATCCAGCGGCACCTCGGCGCGGCGTGCCTGCACCAGGCAGGCGAACACATCGTGCTCTTACACCCTGCAGCCCGTTCCTAGCTCCCATTCTGCTCAGATTCGTTAAGGTCGTATCGGAAGTGCCGGTGGCCGCGCTGGTCAGGCGGCCCAGTCCGTCGTACGAATACGCCCAGGAGCGATCCGATCCTGTGGTGATGCCGCTTCCGCCACCAGCCGAATACGCCTGCTGTGTCACCTGCTCGCGGGTCAGGTTGCCCACCTGGTCGTACACCAGTTGCCGACGCGCCAGCGTCGCGCTGGGGTTCGCCGGGTACATCAAGCCCGTCTTGTAGTGGATATCCGTCGCGCGGCCATAGCCATCCAGACCCGACATGCCCGGGCCCGCGCTGTGGCGAAGTCAGGCCGCGGGTCATGACGGCGCGACAAGTCGCGGTCTGTAAAAGCCGCAACCTGTCACTTTCTCACGGACAAGAATACGTCGAAGAGAGTCACGTACGAGTATTCGGAGATCGGAAGAATCGTGAACTGGATCCCACACGCGAAACAGTTGAATAGATTCAGGCACGCACTTCTCTACAATAACCGGATCCCAGATATTGCCTTCGTTAGTTCGGCCCGAATGCTCTTGGTCGGCACAGTCCACTGAATCCACGTAGAGCACCCAATACACCAGATCGCACGGCTTACCATTGCATGAGACCTGCATGGGAAAGAACTGACAGTTCCCAGGAGCCGCTGCGTCAAGAATCTTCCGAAGCCGGTCCGAGACGATGAACATCTCGGCTGCCGGCCAAGGGCAATCGTCGGCTTGAGCAGCTATTTCGAGGTTGCCGACGAACAGCGGCACATTGGCGGGATCGATCTCACCGTGCCCAAATTCGATTGCACTTGAAACTTCGTGTGGTGGACGAATCGACTGTTCGTAGATCGTGCGCGCACCTTCTCTCGCACTCGTGCCATCACGTGAACTGCCGATGGCCTTCCAGTTGCTCCAGTACCAGAAGGGCGATGGTATTGTCTTGACGCGTTGCTTGCTCATGGCGCAAACCAATGTCCCGGATTCGCATCGATGTCGCGCGCGATGCTGCGCAGAGAATCTTCGAACGCTCCTTGCAAGTTGCGACCTGCAGCCTTTGCTGCGTTTAAATCAAACTTCAACTTTGCGAAAACGCGATCGTGGTATGCCAAAGTGTGCCTTCCTTTATGAATCGACTTTGAAATCCCAACCATGTTGTCAACGCTGTGAAGCTTGATGGTGATTCCGTATTTTTCTTCCAAGTCCTTCGCACGCCGCGCGGTATTTTTGTAGAACGATATGACGTGGTGTGCTGCATATCCCGCACCATTGATCGTGCGAGCAACGAGCCGCCACGTCCCAGACGGTGGTGCAACATGTGGCACATTTGCCGCCATGGCCTGTTCGGCTGGGATCGGGTCTGGCGTGAAGTTAAAAGGGTCGTAAAGACCCTTGACGTCCTGATTGACCCATTCCCGAAGCCCGCCGCGTACCCCCTCATTCCAAGCTTGTTCGACCCAAGTGTTGTCATTGCGCGAGTGCCAGTTGTCCGGAGCGTTCCAGTCCTGCGCCCAGTCAATATCGTAGTCTAGGTTATCCGCGTACACGGATGTAATGGCTTCGAGTCCACCCCGCAACCCTCGAACTACGCCCATCACCGCCGCAGCAGCGACATCACTTGGATTGATCCATAGACCGAGCGAATCTTTTTCGAGAACAGGACGATTGCGATACGCGGTATGCGTATTCATGCTATGTGCATAATGGTTGGCCACGTCTTGCCATGAACTTGGCGAAGCTGCCGACTCGCCGTGATACCTTATGTCGCCGATGATTGGCACCCCCAACCCATTCGGATCCTGCTCAATAAACCTCCCCTCCGCCGGGTCGTACATCCGATTCCGGTTGTGGCAGAGGGCGCGGTACGCCGTGATGGCCGGGTTGCCGCCGGCATCCTGCGCGGTGGTGACATCCATCGCGCCGTCCCACGGCCGATCGAAGCGTTCGGTGCGGAGGCCCTGGTGGCCGAGCTTGTTGCCGCGGGCCGCGGCCGTCAACTCTTGATTTGTCAATGAGCTCTGGTCGGGAGCGAAGTACTCCGCCGCGCGAATCTCGCCGTAGGGAGTATACGAGAACTGGCCGACCAGGCGACCGATGGAATCGGTGAGGCCGATCACATTCGCATTGTGGTCTGCCAACGTATACAGAATCGTGGCGCTGGTGTCGTTGCCTTTGTACGCGCTCTGCTCGGATGTGCTGCCGGATGCGGGCACATGCGCATCCGTGTACACCAGCTGGGCCACGCACTCATCCACGTACGCGCCGCTGTCGCTGGCCCAGACGTACTCGCGCTCGAGTCGCCGATCCTGCCAGACCCAGCCGCCGTTGTTCGTGCCGGTTGCGGTGGGCGCGCAGTCTCCCCATGAGACATCGCCGCTATTCGCGCCTGACATCTCATTGGCACGCCGCGGCAGGCCGGGCATCGTCACATCCAGCGCGCCCGACGCGTTCCGATTCATTCGGTACGGAACACCACCACCGCCACCACTGCTCTGGTTGCCACCCCAGCCCGCCTCCTGCACCACGCGCACTCCGTCGTAGTACAGATCCGTAATAAACAGCTTCCCGCCCCCGGCGGGATTCGATCCGGGCGCGGTGCTGCCACTGCTCGCCGGACGCTGGGTGCGAATGACCCTGCCCAGTCCGTCATAGCTGTAGTGCACCACCAGCGCGCCGATGTCGCTCACGCTCACCGGCTGGAGCACGCCGTACTCATCGATCCGGAACTCCGAGTTGGCCCCACGCACCTGCACCAATCGCCCGAAGCTGTCGTGCTCATAGAGCACTCTTCCGTCATACCGCATGCGGCCCGCGCCGTCATAGGCGTACTTCACCTCCACGGCATGCTCGTCGGGCGTCTCATCCACCATCCGCTGCGCGATGGTCTGGCCGATCTGGTTGCGGTCATCGGTTCGGTGCCCACGCCGCGCCTCAGTGCGCAGATCGCCGCCATCGAAGGTTCGAGTCCATAATCCGTTGGTCGCGTCTCCGCCGGTGGTTGCGCCCACCTTCCAGTTGCCCAGATCATCCAGCGTCCACCGTGCGTCCATGGTCTTGGCCGTGCCCACCGTCGAGTTGCCCGGCAGCGCGGCGAACGGCGTGCTGTTGGTCGCGGTGTTGACGATTCCCGTTCCCGAACCCAGGCCGGTCAGATTCGCCCAGTTCGCGCCGAAGGTGCCGGTCGCCGCGCTGGTCAGCCGGCCCAATCCGTCGTACGAATACGCCCAGGAGCGATCCGATCCTGTGGTGATGCCGCTTCCGCCACCAGCCGAATACGCCTGCTGTGTCACCTGCTCGCGCGTCAGGTTGCCTATTCGGTCGTACACCAGTTGCCGACGCGCCAGCGTCGCGCTCCCGTTCACCTGATACGTCGAGCCCGTCTTGTAATGAATATCCGTCGCGCGGCCAAACCCATCTAGCCCCGACATCCCCGGGCCCGCGCCGCTCAGAATCGCCGTGGTGGGGATGTCGCTGGAATCCTGGATCGCCGCGTACGGCTGACTGGCGCTGCCGCCCGTAGGGCTTGGCCCATACCGCGTGGAGAGCCGCATCCCCGCGCCCGCGTACATGTAGTTCGCAAGCTGCTTGGGCGTGCCCGATGGCGCGCCCGTTGCCGAATCCACCGAGGGGTTGAACGCCATCGTCTGCACCCGGTGCAGCAGATTGTCCAGCCACGCCGCGGGAGAGGCGCCGTTGGTGCTGGTGTTGTACCCATCCCCGTAGCCGTAACTCACCACCCCGCGGCTGCTCGCCGCCGCCGCGTCCGCGCCCGCGCTCACGGGGTGCGTCATCCGCGACAATCGTGCCACCACAGGAGCCGAGCCGGGCGTCGGAGGCGCATTGGGCGCGATCGAATACTCCCACTGATACTGGAGCGCCTGCACGATCGTCTCATTCACGCCGCCGTGCATAAGTCGCTCGCCAGTGAGGTTTCCCCACGAATCATGCGTAAAGATGCTCGTCGCCACCGGATACAAACACGAGCCATGCTCGCGGTCCCTTGCCTCGGCACGCACACGCGTCAGGCGATCCAGCACGTCGTAGGTGTATGAGACATGCTCGATGGAGTCCGCGACATCCACGCCGCCCTTGGCGACTTTCATGTCGGTGCGCCGGCCCAGCGTGTCGTAACCGAAGACGATCTTGGTTGGCGATTCTGCGGCCGTCCCGACCGGGTCCATGTGGGAGAGGTCCTGGCGCGAATACACCAGCCCGTCCAGCGTGTACTCAAACAGAATGTCCACGTTCTCATTGGCAGCCAGATTCCACTGGTGGCCGCACTCGTTGGAACTGAACCAGCACGACAGAAAATCAAAGATGTCCTGAACATTCAGCGTGCCGTTGCGGTTGAAGTCCGCGTCGATGCAACCGTTTCCGAAGTTACAAATCGCCCCATCCGGCCCCGGACACGTACCGCGGCAGCCACTGAACCACGCTGTCAGATAATCAAAAATGTCGTTCACGCTCATGCCGCCGCCATTGATATCGCACCCGCACAACGCCCCCTTGGGGAAGCGGATGCCGCGCAGCAGGTCGTAGTCCGCGGAGAACGCGGTTCCGTAGTCCTGCGAAGTCGAATCCGCGTTGACGATCCGCGCGCTCTCGCCCGGTGCCGTGATCGCTCCCGAAGCATTGCGTACAGTGGCCTTGCCATACACCAGTTCGGTGATCTGTAACGTCCGTTCACCGTTGTTGTCGAAGCTCGGGTCTGGGCCGTTGAACGCGAAGCTGGGGTTTCCGGGGCGAATCGCGGCCATCTTCCACAGCTTCTCTCCCTTGTACTTGTACGCCGTCACCGTCGTCGGCACCGGCACCGCTGCTGCGGCATTCGCCCCAGGCATGACAAACTCGCGCACCACGCGATTCAGCCCGTCGTAGTAGCGCGTCGTCGAGGATCCATTTGGCGCCCGAGTCTCGCTCACGCGCCCCGAGGCGTCATACGTAGTCGTGGAAATCTGCGCGTTCGGATACGCCAACGATCCGCCCCACGTCCAACCGCTCACCCCGCCCCAGGTCGGCGGTAGTTGATACACGGTCGATCGCGAAGGTCCCACAGGCACGGCCGCGCTGGTGTTACAAAACATTCCGTTGGGCCGATCCGTCGCCGGCCCGCACCCCGTCCCGAGCATCGCCGACGCGATCGCGCGGCCATCCTTGTCATACCACGTCAGCGAGTCCGTCCGCACCGCGTTACCGCCCGGCCCCGCTTCGAGCCTTTCGTTCTGGTCAACCGTCGAGCCGATGCCCGCGGTTCCCAGCAGCACGCGCACCACATGCGCGGTCCGCTCGACTTGTCCGTTCTCGTTGTACTCATTATCGGTGCGCTCGACCTCATATCGATTCTCATCCGAGGTTGTGCCGCTTGCCACGCCCAGGTCGCCGCGCAGCACCGATGTGCTCACCAGACGCCCCAGCGCGTCATACGTCATCCGCTCCCACCGCCCACCCGCCGAGACCCGCGTCGTCACATGCCCCGCGTGGTCGTAGTACATCCGGGACGCCTGATACCGTTCGCGCAGCGCAGCCACGTCGTTGCCCGCGTCGTATTCCCGCTCCTCTTCAACCGCCCCGCGCGCGTCATAGATTGTCTCCGTCAACCGCGCCGGATGCGTGTCCAGAATCTCTTTGGCTAACGGATCACCTTTCAGGTACACATCCCGGGTCCGCGGATTGACAGGGCTTCCCGCCATGCCATTGGTTTGCAACGCCGCGCCGGAATACGTCGCGCGGAACCGCACCCGATCCTGATGGTCGTACCAGGTGTACTCGGCGCGCAGCAGCACATTCGACGAGCTGCTCGCGACTTCCGCCTCTCCGTCATAGCCGCCACTCGGCGACGGCCCCGGCCGCGGCAGTCCGCTCATTCCCGCAACCGCAGGCCCGTACACCTCCATCACGCTCCGCCGCCCGCGCCGGTCATACCCATACGCCTCCTCCCACCCTGTATTGTCCGAGGGCAGGCCACTCGCCCCGCGCCCTTGATAGTCCACCTGATCGCACTTCACCCAGTTCCGATAGTGCCTCGTCAGCACCGGCTGGCGAATGTTGTTGATCCCCTCGCCGTAGAAGTGGCGCGCCGTGAGCGCCATGTCGTTGCTACCCGAACTCGTATTCTGCCAGCAACTGTCGTGGTCCCCCGTCCCCTTGAACTCCGCGATGAGTTGCCCCAGCGGGCTGGTCACCATCCGATGAATCGTCCCCGACGGCTCCACCCGCTTGGAGACCAGACCGAAATCGGTGTAGTTCGCCTTCCGCTCTAAAGTGTCGGTGGCGCTCACGATTGGCTGCCCGTCTGGTGATGCCAACCCCTTCGCCCCGACCTTCGTTGGCCGCCCAGAGTCGTCGTACTCCGGGCGAACCTCGGCGATGGTCTTGAATCGCGACGTGGGAATGTTGGAGCCCATCTCAGGTGGAGGACCAAGGGCATCGTTCGGGGGCAAAGGCAGAATAAAATAATCCCTAGGCAACTGAGGCGTCGCGTACGCAGCACCAGCTGTGACGAAACTCGGCTGCTTCCAATCGTTCAGCGTGGTTGGCGTCCATTCCACCGACCACGTCCGCATCGGCCGCCCGCCGGAGATGCTCGCGATCTGCCCCGCTCGCCCAAAGCTCAATGTGCTGCCAGTAAACGTGCCATCCACATACACAATGGAAAGCATCGGTCCCACAATGGTCTCAGGTGTCACCGGGGTTGTTTGGTCCGGACCCGGCACAATTGCCGTGTGCATCACGTAGAAATCAAAGCGCCCGCCCGGTTTGGCAACGATCTCCAAATCCCCGCGCCCGCCATACCCATAGCCCGTCACCCGATTCAGCGCAGGCAGCCGCGCCTCTTCGCCCGCTGGAACCCGCCGCACCGCGAACGACGCAATCCCCGTCAGTTGCTCCACATATCCGGTCACTTCATTGTCCAGCGGCAATGGGCTGTATGGATTGGTTCCGGGCGTCGTAAATCGACCCCACTCGATTCGATGAACCGGATCCGCAGCCGTCGCTCCCGCATCCACTATTTCAATCCGCTTCTGCCCCTCGGAGTTGTATCCGTACACATCCACTGAGAACCGCGCGGCCGGCGCGTGATTCGAATCTCCAACCTCCGGGATGCCCGTACTCGAGATGCTCCCGCACAACCCATACACCCGCCCGATCAGCAGCCCCGTGTCGTTCCACACCCTCGTGTCGAACGGCGTCATCTCCGGCCCGCCCGGCCACGCCTTCGCCGGACTCTGCCAGTTGGTCTCCCACTTGATTTTCGTGTTCTCAGAATCGTGGTACGCCACCCGCCGTTCAGAAATTATCACTGGGTCAGGTGAACCATCCTCCTTGAGAACATACCGCCTTTCACTCTCAACCTGCTCGGTAGTATTGTTGTAGTCGATGCGAGAGAGCATCTTCAGACGACTCCCGCTCTCTGAAATTCCCTCTTTGATAGAAACGCTTTCCACAAGATTTGTCTGCCGGTAGTTTGTCGTTCCCGGAGTGCCGAAGTCCTTATACCCAAACTTCGTCACCAGCCCACGTGTGTCCGTCAGACACGAGTTGCTTCCCGACGACACACAAGGCACACACCCCGCCGTATTCACCGCCCGCGTGTACGCAACGCCCCAACCCATCGAGCGGTGTTCTTTGAGACGCATGCCGGTTAACACATAGGTATGCTCGTCCGTCGTTGCCCCCGGAATCTCGGGCGTGTCCACCATCCCGTCAGGTGCGTGTATGTCCTTCTTGATCGCCTCGTAGACAAACTCCTCTGTCGGCCCCACCGCGTTCACGCCGCCGCCCTGATAGTCCCAGTTCCGATCAAATAGGACAAAGCCCGCAGCATTCAGACCGACAAGCTCGCGTTGATGCGGTTTGTATTTGTGCACATCGCTCGTGCTGATCGATGTATCCTGCACTACCCATCGCAATAGATATGGATCCCGATGATCCCGCTTTTCCGTGCCAGCGCGCGTCCCATCATGCCGATCCACCATCGTGATCATCAGCGGCTGGTCCAGCGGAGGAGTGGGCAGCAACGGAATAGGCCCATTCGTTGTGTCGCATGCGCCCGAAGATTCACTTGCAAGCCGTCTCCACTGAAATGGGAACAGCGCCATCGACTCTGGAAACACGGGGAAGTGACCCGAGATACCGAGATAGCCCTCAGTCCGAATGCCTGGTAGTCCATCTAGAGCGGTTTCAATCAATTCGTAGCGTGAGGCCGCAGTGGCAGAAGAAGGCGGCTGCGTCGCCGGGCGTGACGGCGTCGAGCACGCCCTGCATCGAGCTCCAGAGCGTGGCGAC
>JBKJOD010000454.1:0-8257 GCA_046593245.1 Phycisphaerales bacterium | reverse complement strand
CCGATCTCGCCTGGACTTGCCCTCCGGCTCCGGATGTGCTTTGCTATGCGCATGACAGCGACGCGACTGATGGTGTTGATCGTGCTGGGTGTGGCCGCGATGTGGCTCGGCGGCTGCTCGGACTCCGGGTCGGCCAAGCGGAACGTTGATGCCGTGTACCGATTTGAGAACTTGCGCACACCGACCCCGGGTGCGGGCGGCAAGAGTGTTCCTTCCGGGCCCGACGAGTGGAGCCCGGTGAAGAGCATCCTCGATCGCGCCTCGGCGAAGCCCGTCACCGTGAATCGATTCGCCGTGCGCACGCTCGGCAACGTTGAAATTGCCAACTACGAGGCGAAGTGCGTGCTGCCCACACTGGTCGAGTTTTCTAAAGTGCAGGCAGATATCGAAGCCCTCGCTGCAGCGGACCGTCCGGGACGCGAACGCATCGAGACCTATCTCAGCGGCATCAGCGCGACGTACAAATCCAACTTTGTGCTGGCGACAGTCAATGTCACTGTGAGCGGAGCGGGGGTCACCGGCCATCGCGTGCGCATCCATGAAATGCCGGGCGCTGCGCCCGTGGAAACAACCATCGGCTCGGGCGGAACATGGTCGGCGCGGTTGAGCGTGGTGCCGGAGACGAAGTGGGTGTACGGCCTTTCGGAAGACCCTGCGGGGAAAGTGCCGACGCGATATTTCCGCGTGAATGTCACGACGCGAGCGCAGGAGCGCGTGGAGGAAGCGGAGTTCAAGAAGTTGTTCCCGCCGGGTGCGGCCGCGCCGGCGCGGAAGCCGGTGCTCGAGGGAGAGAAGCCCAGTGCCTCGCGCGATGATCGCGCTTTTCAGGACATTCGAAAGCGCGAGGATGAGGAGATTCGCAAGCGACGGGAGGAGGAGGACAAGCGGCTGCGAGTGAAGGGGGCCGAAAAATAGACAGTATGGACTCTTCCGCTTGCGCGGAGGGCTCGTACAGTTCGCCCATGAGTGCATCGCTAGCGAATCGGATTGCGATTGTGACCGGGGCCAGCGCGGGAATCGGGCTGGCGGTGGCGGAGGATTTGCTCGCGCACGGAGCCCGCGTAGTCCTGAACGGCCGGCGCGCGGAGAAACTCCGCGAAGTCACCGATCGGCTGAACTCGATGGGCATGGGGCGCGCGATTGGCGTTGCCGGAGATGCCTCGGAGCAGTCAACCATCGACGCGCTGTTTGTCGCCGCCGTGAAGCAGTGGGGGGCCGAGCCGGATTTGATTGTTGTGAACGCCGGACGCGGACTGTCCGGGTCGGTCATCACCAGCGACGCCGCGCAATGGGAAGAGATGATCCGCACCAACGTCCTCGGAGCCGCCCGGCTGATGCGGGCGGCTGCGGAGCGGCTCACCGCCGACATGGAAAAACGCGATGGTGGCAAGTGGCAGGTGCGGGCCCGCGATATCGTCGCGATCGGCTCCGTCGTGGGCCGCCACGTCTCGCCGTATTCGAGCATGTATGGCTCAACGAAGTTCGGCGTGCATGGTCTGGCCGAAGGGCTGCGCCGCGAACTCTCGCCCAAGGGCATCCGCGTCACGCTCATTGAGCCCGGCTTCGTCGTCAGCGAGTTTCAGGGTGTTGCCGGGTACAAGGACGAGTGGTTCAAGGGTGTGGTCGAGAAGATCGGCCCGGTGTTGCAGCCCGCGGATGTGGCACGCACGATCTCCTTCGCGTGCTCGCAGCCGCCATATGTGCATCTCAGCGATGTCTTGGTGCGACCGACGAGGCAGGAATATCCATGAACTCTGCTGACGACGCCATATTAAACTCTGCGATGGCTAGCTTCCAAAGGCCAGAATGTCTTTGGGACTTGAACACCTTGAGGGAGCGAGATGCGAAAAACTGGGATAATGCCGGTGTATACGGCTGGTGGTTCAATCAGTCTTTGGGAGATTTCCAATTTCCTGGATGCAAAACACACAATGGCTACCAGCTTTTGTATTTGGGGATTGGTCCAGTTTCACCGACTTCTGGATCTAGTCACCGAAAGCGACTGGTGTCCAATCACATAAGCGGCACAGCTAGGAATTCGACTCTCCGGCTATCACTTGGCAGTCTGTTGCGCCAGCAGTTGGGGATCAGGCTCTCCCCCTACGGTGGCAAGTTCAATTTCGGAGCAGGTGAAGAAGTGCTAAGCGATTGGATGAGCAAGCATGCTCGGGTCAGTATTTTTCCGATTGCGCGACCGTGGGAGTTAGAAAAAGCACTCATTCAACGCTTGATCCTGCCGTTGAATCTTGATGACAATTCGACAAATACGTTTGCGGAGAAGCTAAGAGAGGTGCGTGCGTCGGCACGTCGCGAGGGGATTTAGCTTCGGCAATTCTGGCGGATGCCAGCATGCTCGGCACCTCTTGCACTGCTTCTCGTGATTTGTGTGCTAGTGGCTTTCTATTTCATGCGGATCAACCGCAAAGACTTGTCCGATCAACGTCCTTTTACTCGGCTCAATCCGCCATCTACGCCAAGCACTTGTCCCGTTGTCCATGAACTCTCGGGGCTGAGCAGAAACGCGATCGCGCGGGCGATTTCATCGGGCTGACCGATTCTTCCGAGCGGGTGCATGGCTACGGACGCTTTCAACGCGCCCTCGTTCTCGGTGATTCGACGTGCCATCGGTGTGGCCACGAGTCCCGGAGCGATCGCGTTGAAGCGAATGCCCGCCCCCGCATAGCTGGCTGCGGCGGCGCGGACAAGGCCCTCCACGCCGGCCTTCGCCGCGGCGATGGCCTCGTGGTTGGGCAATCCAATCGCGGCGGCACATGACGACATCAAGACGACGCTTCCGCCCGAGTTCTTCATGTGCCTGCCCGCCGCGCGGGTGAGCGCGAACGCGGTACGGAGGTTCTGCGCGATGGTGTCGTCAAACTCCTGCGCCGTGGTCAGGTGTGCGGGCTTGAGCATGATCGAGCCGGCGAGGTTCACCGCGCCGGTAATGCCCGGGTGCGACTGGAACGCGGCATCGATCGCGTCAAAGTGCTGCGCATCGAGCGTGACCACTTTTCCGGAGCAGGTGGCGGCGATCTCTTCGAGTGGTTGCTGCGTGCGCCCGGCAAGCACGAGCGACCAACCGTCTCTATGAAGAATGTCCACAAGGGCGCGGCCGATTCCGCCCGCGGCACCGATGATCAGACAACTTCTATCAGACATGGCAAGGCCTTTCGTAGGTGCTTCCGTGGAAGCGTGATTCAGCGTTGGATGTGGAGCATCGCAAGTGCCACTCCGCCGCGGAGGGTCCAGGTGATGGTGCGAATCCAGTTTGTCCAGACCAGCCGCCGCCAGTGGGTTTCATCAAATCGCGCGGCGAGGCGGGCGTGCATGGGAACCTGGAGAACGAAGGTGGAGAGCCAGACGATCGCAAGCATCGCGAGTCCGATCCATGCGAGCCGATGGTCGGCGGCATCATTCCGCCAGATCCATGTCAACATTACCGCAGACGCCGCCTCTACCAGCATGACAGGCCCGACGATCCACGTCGTTCGCTGCTGATGGGAGAGAGCATACGTCGAAAAGCCATCTGCCGAGACGTTGCGCATGAGCGGATAGTGGACGATCTGTACGAACCAGATCAACCCGACCATGAAGCACGTCGCTCCGGCATGGATGAGCGGCAAGTATGTCATCAGTTCAACGGGCACGCGAACTCCAGAAGATCGGGGCGATCCGCGGCGGTGCTATGGCGATACGACCGGATGATGCGGCCATTGTGGATGACGAACGCGCCGGGCATCTGGAACCCGTCGCCTTCAAGTCGGCCGATGCCGTGGCCGTGCAGCGCGGCGCGAATACCGCCGATGAACACTCTCAGGCCGGCAAGCTGCGAGAATGTGCCGCGTTTGAGCTCGAGCGCGCGATACAGCAGGCGATCGGGATCGGCGAACCACGCAGCGGTGGTCAGCCCGTAAGACGTACCGACGGCTTTCAAAGCTTCGGACGTTGGAGACATGCCGATGATGGCGAGCGATATGTCCGCTTTCTGAATCGCGGCCTGCCGCTTGGAGAGATCGGCGAGTGCCTCTTTGCAGAACGTGCAACCGGAGTGGCGGAGGAGCACGACGAGCGTCGGGCGTTCGTTGGTGAGAGATCGAAGTGACTTGCCAGCATCATCACGCAATGCGTCCAGCGCGGTTTCCAGCGTAACGCTCCCCTCCGGCGGCGCGGGCTGGGATGCCCGCGCGGCGTGCCAGAGCATCATGGTGAACGGGACCCACCAAAGCAGGTCGTTGGTGAGAATGGTCGCACCCATCGACCACGGAAGTTGATCGTGCATGGCCGCGTTCACAAAGCCGATCGGTCCGAGTATTTTGCCCAGCAGCCCGACCAGAATGATCGGCCAATGGCGAGCAGGATCACGCGATGCGATGACATAGCCAACGCCATACACCCCGATGATCATCCCGATACACGCCCAGAACTGCGGCCAGAGATAGGTGCTCGCGGGCGAAACGCCGAGCATCTTCAACGTCCAGAGTGGGGCCAGCACCATGGCGCCGCCCCAGATGAGGTTGTACAGACCAGCGGCGACCAGCCAGTGTCGCATCCATCGCGGCGTTGAGCTGGGTTGGAGAGAAGCGGTGCTCACGATGGCATCATCTTTCGAACTGCGTTCCTGGTGGCCTCGTGTCGATAGTTGAACATTTTGGTGAGTTTACGCCGGACATGCCATCCGCCGAGCGCATTGCCGAGCGCGCCGGCTGGCAGCGCGTACTCGATGTGATCCTCCAGCACGCACCGGTTGGGACTGATCGCCCGCACGCTGTGCCGATGCACCCATGATGCAAACGGACCGGACACCTGATCATCAGTGAACTCGCCGCCCGCGTCGCCGCGATCAATGAAGTCGTGGTGGCGGGCGACCCATTTGAGCTTGAGCGGCCCGATGTGCATCACGAGAATCGCGATGTCGTTGTTGCCCAGCGAGGCGGGGGACTGCTGAACTGTGACGTGTTCCCACGGCGGAATCAGTGTCTTCAACGCATCGGGCGATTGGTGCCACGCGAATACATCGCGAGCGGAGGCGTCGATTTCGGATGACTTTGTAAACACTGGGATGCGAGAACTCCTGAGATCAGTGAGTGGTGACTGCGGCTGATGCTACGGCCCCAGGGGAGCGGCTCTAGACGTGTTCGGACTCCGCCGTGGTCTGGATGTAGAGATAGGGAGATTTGCGGCAGAGATTCGCGCCGGCATGCTATTGGATGACGAATAAAGCCCCGAGCGGGGCTCGGGGCTTGTGGAACAAATGAGGATGAAGACCGGCGGCGTACGCCGCTCGGCTCTGATGGTGCATCACGGGAAGATGCCGCGGACTTTGTAGACGTTGCCGATATTCTCAAGAGCCGCGATGTACGAGGCGGTGCGCATGTCGCAGCTGAACTTCTGGCGTGCGGCGGTGGTGCGCCGGGCCGCGGCCACCATGTGGCGGTTGAGAGCCTGATCGACTTCCTCAGCATCCCATGTCACACACGACTTGTTCTGCACCCACTCGAAGTAGGACACAGTCACGCCGCCCGCGTTCGCCAGGATGGCGGGTACAACCTCGATGCCGCGCTCGGTGAGCACGCGGTCGCCCGCCGGTGTGGTCGGGGCGTTCGCACCCTCGACGAGGCACTTGGCGTTGATCCAGCGTGCCTCTTGCTCCTTGACCATCTGCTCGAGAGCGCACGGGATGAAGCAATCGACCTTGGTCTTGTAGAACTCCTCTGTGGAGCACTTGGACGCCGCGGCGAATGCCCCAACACCGCCGCCGTTTTTGGCGACATGCACGGCAAGGGCCTCGGTATCGATGCCATTGTCGTTGTGGATCGCGCCGGTGTGGTCCATCACGGCCACCAGCTTCGCGCCCATCTTGCCCAGGATGCGCCCCGTCCACGAGCCCACGTTGCCGTAGCCGATGAGCGAAAACTTCATGCCCTGAATCTTGATGCCCAGCTCAGGGGCAAGCTCAACGAGCGTGTCCACCAGACCCTGGCCGGTCGCCTTCTCGCGCCCGAGCGAGCCGCCGTAGCCCACAGGCTTGCCTGTGATGACGGCCTCGGGCTGGTGCCCGCCCATCTCAGAGAGGAAGGTGAACGTGTCGGCGATCCACGCCATGTGCTGCGCGTTGGAGCCGACGTCGGGAGCGGGGATGTCGTAGTCAGGCCCGATCTGGTGAGCAATCGCGGTGGTGAAGCGCCGAACAATGCGCTCCATTTCCGCCAGCGAGTGCTTGCGCGGATCAACCTTGATTCCGCCCTTACCGCCGCCGAAGGGAACACGCACCAGCGAGGTCTTCATGGTCATCAGGAAGGCGAGTGACTTGACATCGTCAAGGTGAACATCATGGTGGAATCGCAGGCCGCCCTTGTACGGGCCCAGCGCGTTGTTGTGCTGAACTCGATAGCCCTTGAAGAGCTTGAACGTGCCGTCATCCATCTTCACAGGGAAGTGGACCATGATCTCGTTCTTGGGCTGCGCGAGAATGAGCTGGATCTCGTGCGGCAGCTCCATCATCTCCGCGGCCGTGAGCATCGTGTCTACGGTCTGCAGATACAGGTTGTCCGGGTCCAGCGGAAGGCCGACCTCATCGAACACGGGGCTCTTGAACAGCTCCCGACGCTGGGAGTTTTTTTTCGAGTTTGGGGCGGCGACTGAACTGTTTGACATGGTGTATGCCCGACGGACGGAGAGTGGTGTGGTTCGTGTCTGGCCGACCGCGACGTGCGGCGGGCGATGTATACGCTCTGAAAACGTTTCACAAATCCCGAAACGGGGGTCTGCATGATATGCTTCTGTGCGGCCGATCTGCTATGGGCGACAAGAATCAAGTCAACCGCGGATGCTCTCGGCATTTCATGCCGCCCGACGCGAAATCTGGAGATGCTTGAAGCCCGGCTGGTGGACTCCCCGGTTCGGTCGCTCATCATCGACCTGGAATCGGGGGAGGCGGGCATGTCCCTGATACGACGCCTGCGGGGCGAAGGGGCGGATGAAGCGGCGAAAGCGATCCGGATCGTGGTGTTTGGGCCGCACGTGGCCGCGGAGATGTTCGCAGAGGCCAAGCGAGCCGGGGCGGATGTCCTGATTGCCCGCGGAGCGTTTGCCAGCAGGTTGCCGGACATTCTCCAGCAACTGGCCGCGGCTCCGGCGGATGTCCGGGACGACATGCACGAGTGACCAAACAGGAACCGGGAATTTCATGGAAACAGTGGGGCGGGATGCCAACAATCACGCCTTGGCCCTCGGGCCTTGGCCGCGGTTCTCTCGCGTGTTGCGAGAGCGGCAGTTTCGCACCTCCAGCCGGCACCCATTCAAGTTGGTGCCTCACTCCCCATCACAATCAAAAGAAGTTGGGCATCGCGCGTGGGCGCGGGGCGATGAACGCCGCCGCACGGAGCCACGAGCGAGGGCGATGAGTGCAGCAGTGCTGGACATTTGCAGGATCGGCCTGAGCGCGACGAAGCGCGGGCGGATCAAGGACAGATACGCAGAATGATCGACGAGAATCTCATTGCATCCCTGGGTTTGGACGACAGCGAGACGACGGCCCTGCTGTCGATGGCCTTCGGTTCCAAGACCGGCACCGCCACCGCGATGGACGATCTGCTGGGCAAGCAGATCGCATCGTTCACCCCGGGCAGCATCCTGGATGGTCGAGTGATCGGCTTCGCCGGCGACGATGTCGTGGTTGAAGTCGGCCTGAAGTCCGAGGGGCTGATCCCTCGTGAAGAGTTTGACAACGCCGCTGAGCTGAAGGTTGGCGACAAGGTGCAGGTGCTCTTCGAGCGCATCGACACCGAAACGGGCCTGATCGAGCTGAGCAAGCGCAAGGCCGATCGGATGCTCAACTGGCAGCGCCTGGTGGACACCACGCGCGAGGGCGATGTGGTTGAAGGCCGCGTGATGCGGAAGATCAAGGGCGGCCTGCTCGTCGACATCGGCGTGCCGGTCTTCCTGCCCGCCTCGCAGGTGGACGTTCGCCGTCCGGGCGAAATCGGCGAGTACATCGGCCGCGACATCCGCGCCAGCGTGCTCAAGATTGATACCGAGCGCCGCAACATTGTTATTTCACGCCGCAAGCTCATCGAAGAGGAGCGCGAGACGGCCAAGAAGCGCCTCATGGACACGCTCAAGGAAGGCATGATCGTCACCGGCGAGGTGAAGAACATCGCCGACTTCGGCGCGTTCGTGGACCTGGGCGGCATTGAAGGCCTGATCCACGTGTCGGAGGTGTCGTGGAGCCGCGTGGGTCACCCGCGTGATGTGCTCA
>JBKJOD010000438.1:0-3488 GCA_046593245.1 Phycisphaerales bacterium | reverse complement strand
CGATCCGGGCCCGCTCGCACGTCAGCCCCAGCATGCGTTCCTCTGCCGCGCCAAGTGTGGAAACACCCTCATCAAAGTAGCATCCGCTGTACTTCATCCGCGGCCCAAGACACGCCCGGAAGAACGCCGCAGGAACCTCATAGTGCTGCTCATTCGCCGCCGCCGTCTGCACCGCCACCGGCGCACGCCGGAGCTCGTCCAGAAACACGCGGAACCGCTCCTGGCGCTCCTCCATCGTGCCGCGCTCTTCGTGAGCGATCTGCGCCCGCAGCCTCGAACGAATCCCCGCTCGTATGACCACGTCGGGTAGCACACCCCGATCCAGCAGCGGCTCGTACCACGCCGGCTCCGCGCCCGCGTTCGATACCGCAAACTCACCGCTCACCGTTGATGCCTGACTCATGATGCCCGCTCCTTCCGAAACCACGGTACAAACGCATTTGTAGTCTGCTGATACCGCCGATACGCCTCGGGCCGAGACTTCAGTGATCGCGCCTCGGTGGGGGGGATGCCCGTCACCTTCGTAATCAGCGCGAGCATCAGCAGCGGCGCGACAATCACCGCCCACCCATGCGGCCCCGTCACCGCTGCAATCGCAAACCCGCACCAGATCACCCACTCAAAGAAATAGTTCGGATGCCGCGAGTATCGCCACAGCCCGGCCTCGCACACCTTCCCCTTGTTTCCCGAAACGCGTTTGAACATCAGCAGTTGCCGATCCGCAATCCATTCCCCGCCGATCCCAACCACCCACAGCGCGGCCCCTACATACTGCCACACGCCCAGCGCAGGCCCGCCGGCCTCGCGTCCATCGGCAGCGGCGATCACAAACACCGTGCTCAGCAGCACAATCAGCACCGCATTCGCCGCGAAGACGGCCGCAAAGAACATCTGCGCTCGCGATGCAAATCGCTCACGCATGTCCGCATATCGCCCATCCTCGCCGCCCTTCAGCACGCGATCCGTCAGCACATGCACGCCGAGCCGAAGCCCCCAGATGCCAACCATCGCGCCCATCAGCACCCGTCGCGCCGGTTCTCCCGCGCCGGTGATCGCCGCAAACACCGCCGCGCTCGCGAGCGAAAGTGCCCAGAGCGCATCGACAATCCCCGCGTCCTTCGTGCGCAGCTGAACGAGATACCCGGTCAACATCACACCCGCGCCGCCTGCGCCGATGATCGCGAGTTGCTCCCACATCGTGAGTGTCATGTCGTGTTCCTCGGCAGCACGCGCCCTGCCACAAAGAACCACGCCCCCATCATCACTGCGAACTCCGCGCTGAAAATCCCGAGCGATGCGGCGCGATCCTCGCCAATCGTCACCGCGCCGATTCGTTCGCCAATCAGATACCCCAGCGGCCCGCCCACCAGTCCAAACACAACCCCAGCCCAGACCCGATCCCACGCCCATGCGAACCCGATCCGCACTGTCGTTCCGAAGTTCGCCCACAGCGCAAAGAAAAACACCGCGAATTCCGCCGTCACGCCGCGCGCCTCCGCGAGCCCAACCACACCGCGCCAGCAGAGCACCGAATCAATCGCCGCACCAATCGCAGCGAATCCCACGATCAATCCCAACTCCCGCCGCCACGATGCTCCGGCCTTCCCCATCGCCGTCCATACCAGATACCCCACAACATTTGCCAGCATCACTCCCGCACCAATCCACGCCCACCCCTTCGCCGCCAAAAACAACGCCACCGTCCACGTCACATCAAACGCGAGCACGTTCACCAGTATTGGCCACCACCGCTTCACCCAATGCCCTCCCAGCTCACGCGACCGATCCTGATCCTAATCATAATCCTGCTCCTAATCGTCTTACGCCGCTCCCCTCCTCACCTACTCACCCTCCCCTCCACCCCGGCTTCGTCAGCAAGACCTGCACATCCCCCACATGCCGCGCCCGAAACGCCCCCTCGCAATACGCCAGGTAATACTCCCACATCCGCACGAACCGTTCGTCGTATCCCATAGCGCGCACCTCACCGAGGCGCGACATATATCGCTCACGCCAGATCGCCAACGTCCTCACGTAGTGCGGCCCGAAGTCTCGCGTCTCCCACACCCGCAGATCCGTCTTCTTCGCCACCGCCTCAACAATCCTCTGCACCGAGAGCAGGCACGATCCGGGAAAGATGTATTCCTTCAGAAAGTCATTGCTCCGCGCTGCGCTCTTGAAGAACTTGTCGCGAATCACAATCGCCTGCACCAACGCGGCCCCATCTGGCTTCAGCAACTTCGCGCATTGCTGGAAATACCCGTCAATGTTCGCTGCGCCCACGGCTTCGACCATCTCGATCGACACCAGTTTGTCGTACTGCCCCTTCAGATGTCGGTAATCCTCTTTCAGCAATGTGATTCGATCCTGCAAACCCGCTTCTCGTATCCGTTGCACCGCCATCTCATGCTGCCGATCGGAGATGGTCGTCGTCGTCACGCGGCATCCATACTTCGTCGCCGCGTGCAGCGCCATCGCGCCCCACCCCGTTCCGATCTCCAGCAGATGATCCGTCGGCTTGAGTTCCAGCTTGCGGCACGCCCGATCGATCTTCTCCACTTGCGCCGCTTCCAGTGTCTCCGCGCCGTTCTCAAAGATCGCGCACGAGTACATCATCGATGGATCAAGGAACAATCCGAAGAACTCGTTGGAAAGGTCGTAGTGCGCCCGGATGTTGCGGCGCGATCCGCCGAGCGTGTTCCGTCGAAGCCACATCCGCGCCCATTCCACCGGCGCACGCACCGTGTTGAGCACGATCTCCAGCCCCGCCATCGACTCCTGATTCACCGTCAGTGTCTCAACCAGCCCAGCCAGATCGTCCGTCTCCCACGCCCCATCCATGTACGCCTCAGCGATCCCGATCGTTCCGCCAAACGCCGCCGCCGAGTAGAACCGTCGATCCAGCACCCGCACCACGCACGCCGGCGCGGCCGCCCGATCCGCACTCGCCGCCGACTCATGCCGCACATCCCCATCGACGATCGTGACATGCCCGTACTTGAGTCCGCCGAGCGCACCCAGAATGATCTTCCGTCCGAGTGATTCCAGCATCGTCAGCGGCCTCGCCATCGATGCCGCCGGGCCGCGACGCACAATCGTCGGCGCTCCCTCCAGCGTCACTCCACGTCCCGTTGTCATGCTCATGTTGCTCACGTCGCCACTCCCTTTACGCTCACCACTCCGCCCGTCCCCGCCCCCGGATGCGCCTGCACCGGCACACGCTTGAGCCACAGTCGCAACGCCTCAAAGTGAATCCGGCCGATCACCCGTAAGGTCATCAGCGGAAATCGAATCAACTGCATCCGCATCCGCCCCGGCGTCAACTCCCGCCGCGTCAGTTGCAACGTCGCATCAAACGCCTTCGGCATCGCTCGTCGTTCGCCCGCGGTGGCATCCCCTCGCGGCCGCAGATTCATATGCACAAAGAGTGCGTCGTCCGGCTCCTCAAACGTCCAGTCATACTGCATGTCCATCGGCATGAACGGCGA
>JBKJOD010000333.1:0-3315 GCA_046593245.1 Phycisphaerales bacterium | reverse complement strand
CGGGTGCTGCTCTGGGGAGAGATGCCGGACTGGATCGCCCTGCAATGGACGATCGTCTTCGGCGCGGCGGTCATGCTCGCGGGACACTTCGTGTTCTCGGCGATGCGAAGGAGCATGGCCGATGTGCACTGAGGTCGCGGAATCGGGTCTCGGGTTTCGGGTTTCGGGTCTCGGCGATGCCGAGAAGCCGCGGGCCGAAGTTGTCAGCGATGACGCCACTGCGATTTCCGTCCGCAACGTCGGCAAACGCTACGACATCTACTCCCGAAACATCGACCGCCTCAAGCACATCCTCAGCGGCGGGCAGAAGAGCTACGGCACGCCGTTCTGGGCGTTGCGTGAGTGTTCGTTTGAGGTGCAGTGCGGCGAGGCGGTGGGGATTGTGGGGCGGAACGGCTCGGGTAAGAGCACGCTGATGCAGATCATCGCAGGGACGCTCTCCCCAACCGAGGGCGAAGTCCACATCCGCGGCCGCATTTCCGCATTGCTCGAACTCGGCAGCGGCTTCAATCCGCAGTTCACCGGCCGCGAGAACGTGTATCTCTCGGGGTCGATCCTCGGCCTCAACCGCCGCCAGATGGATGAGAAGTTCGACGCCATCGCCAGTTTCGCGGACATCGGCGAGTTTCTGGATCAACCCGTCGAGGTCTATTCCAGCGGCATGCACGCGCGCTTGGCGTTCAGCGTCTCCGTCTGCGTCGAGCCCGACATTCTCATCGTCGATGAAATTCTCTCCGTCGGTGACGCCGGCTTTCAGCAGAAATGCGTCGGACGCATGAAGAAGATGCTCGGGGATGGCCTTACCCTGCTGTTCGTCTCGCACTCGGCGGACATGGTCAAAAGCATCTGCACCCGCGGCCTGTATCTGGAGCATGGCAAGACCATCTGCTTCGGGCCGGCGAGCACGGCGGTGGACAAGTACATGCAGTCGCTGCGCGAGCAGACGACGGATCGGGCCCAGCAGAATCTGGCGATTCGCAAGCCGGAACTGGCGAAAGACGCGGAGGTGCCGCTGCCCCCCGCTCGGGCCGCCGCCGCGGAAGAGTCGGATGGATTGCGCTATGGCGCGGGTCAGGCGCGGATCGAATCGGTGCGGCTGGTGGATGAGGGTGGCGTGATCCGCGAGGGGTTCAACTTCGGGGAGCGGGTGATTGCCGAGGTGGTTGTGGGAGTGGTCGGAGAGGTCACGGACATCAACCGGCTGGACCTGATCTTCGTGGTCCGCGACAAAGCGGGTGTGGATATCTTCGGGACCACGGTGATGGATGAGGGAACGGTGATCGGGGCGATGAAGCAGGGGGAGAAGCGGCGGGTGCGGGTGAGCTTCGTGAACACGCTGGCGGCCGGGCCGCACGGGATCGCCCTGACACTGACGCGCCGGCCGGATTACAAGGGCGAGGGGCTGCTGACGCTGGACCACATGGACGCCGCGGCGGCGTTTGAGTCGGTGCCGGGGAAGCGGAAGGTGCGGGGGAAGGTGAGTGTCGGGGTGAGGGTGGAGATCGGGTGATAAGCGACATGGCACATCGCACATGGCCACCGGGCACATTCGGAGGGGGCGATGCGGGGGGCGCAGGGGTTTGGCGTGAATGTGCAATGTGGATATGTGCCATGTAGCCATGTGCCGTTAGGCCTGTGTACACTCCGCCTCAATGCGCGAACTCATCGAATCGATTTTGACATGGCAGCTCATCGTGAGCGTGGTGGTGATCCTGATCATGATGCAATCCCTGCTGGGGCTTGCCGGGCTCAGCACATACGCGGAGCGGAAGGTGTCGGCGTACATCCAGGACCGCATCGGCCCAAACCGGGTCGGGCTGGACCTGGGATTGCCCGCGCTGAAGTTTCTAAAGGGGTTGTTCGGTCTGGGGCAGTTTCTGGCGGACGGGTTGAAGTTCATCTTGAAAGAGGACTACACGCCGCGCGGCGTGGACAAGTCCTTGTTCATGCTGGCCGCGACGATCGTGGTGGTACCCGCGCTGATCGCGTTCGCCGTGATTCCGTGGGGCGGGTCGCTCGCGCTGCCCGAGTTGAGCGTCTTCGGATGGTTCACGATCAAGGCGCAGACGGTGGTGCTGGCGGGGGCGAACATCAGCGTGGGCATCGTGTATCTGCTGGCGGTGGCGTCGCTTTCGATCTATGCCGTAGCACTTGGCGGCTGGGCGAGCAACAACAAGTACGCGTTTCTGGGCGGGCTGCGTAGCTCGGCGCAGATGATTTCCTATGAGATCCCGATGGGGCTCTCAATCCTCACAGTGCTGCTGATGACGGGCTCACTGATCCCGGAGAAGATCGTCGCATATCAGGCCCAGCACGGGTGGCTGATTATGGCGATGCCGGTGGTGGGCGCGGTGTTCTATATCTGCGCCCTTGCTGAAGGAAACCGGACGCCGTTTGATAATGCCGAGTGCGAGCAGGAGCTCGTCGGCGGGTATCACACCGAGTACAGCGCGATGCGCATGGCGCTCTTTCTGCTCAGCGAGTACATCCACCTCGTGACAGCGAGCGCGTTCTTCTCGCTGCTGTTTCTGGGCGGATATCACCTTCCAGCGACCTGGGTGGGCGGGACAGTGGATCACTGGCTCTCGCCGGAGAACACGACGTGGATCGCCGCGCTGCTGAAGTTCCATGTGTTCATGGGGAAGACGCTGGCCATGGTCTTTCTGGCGATGATGGTGCGGTGGACGGTGCCGCGCCTGAAGTTCAATCAGGTGATGGGCATGGCGTGGAACGGGATTATCCCGCTCTCGATCGGGATCGTGGTGATCACGGCGATCATGATCTACTTCGGATACACGGACTGGAAGTGGATGCTGCTGATGAACGGCGGCGTGGCCGCGATCTTCCTTGCGCTGGGGCCGGCCTCGATGAAGAGCACGGAGAACAAGCGGCTGCGGATCGCGGGATCGCGGTTCTATCCGCTGGTGGGTGAGAAGCCCGCGACGGGGCCGTCGCACGCGATGGCCAAGGCGGATCATCCGGCGGTACACGGGGCGTGAGCCGCCGTGGCATGTTCTTACCAGCCCATGCGTTGGACGTGTGTGCGCGGTTGTTCGCGGAAAGCTAAAACCAAGGCATTTCGGGCGAAGCGTCCGAAGCAAGGGCTGAAAAGCCCATGCCACTTCAATGTGTCGGCATCACGATGTCGCTGCTGCGCACCACCGTGTACATCGAGGGCAGCAGATACCGCTTGCCCTTGTATAGGAACACATCGCCGGTGAGCGTGAAGCTCATGGCTTCCGAACCAGAAGGGTTCGTATCCAGCACATTCTCGATGGCGGTCAGATTCTGGCAGGGGAGAAGGGCCATCGGGCC